>JAHEEC010000226.1 GCA_024640885.1 Bacteroidota bacterium
TCCCAAATACTTTACAGAGGAGGATATGGAATCAGGAGCCAATTCCATTGTAGCCATCCGGGGAGGTCAGGGTGGATTCCTGCTGGCCGGCTATGTGGAGCATCCTGTGGCAGGTTCCCTGAATGTGCAGAGGGATATATTCCTGGTGAAAACCTCCAGTTCCGGAGAGGAGAACTGGCAGGAGAGCTATGGTTCCTCAGAAGATGAAGTGATCCTTCACGCCGCCGAAAGAATCAACTCCGGATTTATGCTTGCGGGATACCAGGTGAAAGATGGAAAATCGGATATCCTGATCATGGGAGTGGGGGAACAGGGTGATTCCATAAAACTTGGCCTGAATTACAATAATCCATATTCCGAGAATGGCACTGCCACGTTCATCCTGAATACGGGTGACAGGTATTTATGTGTGTGTACCTATGATAAGATTGGCAAGAGCGGGACTGACATTCTGATCCTCAATTTTGACGATGAACTGAGTCCCATCGACGAAAACCTCAGCGGGGACTCTGACGAGTTTGGGTCCTGCATCATTGAAGACGGACCTGACCGATACCTGGTACTGGGGAACAGGATCAATGTTTCAGGGAGGACCGAGGTTGTGGTTCACCTCATTGAGACCAGGGGCCTTTTAATAACCAGATCCGTTTTGGTTTCAACCATTTCCGAGAGTAACATGGACATGAAAGGTGAGCGGTTTGTGAAAACCCCGGAAGGGGAGTACGCCATCGTGGGGACAAGGCAAAGCAGTGGAAACAGTGATATATTTCTCCAGTTTCTGACAGCCGATTACAAGATTGCCGGACGGATCATCTACGGGGCTTCGGGGGACCAGTCCGGTGCGGATATCGACCTTCCGGAAGATGGTGGGATCCTGCTGCTGGGCACCACAATGTTCGAGGGTAACAGCATGATTTCGTTGATCAAGACCACCGATACGGGTGATCTTTAACAGCCGCTAATTAAGTATTATGGTTCACATGAGAAACATATTGTTTCCTGCGCTCTTTTTTATTCTAATCCATACAGGGAATGTCCTGTACGGACAGATCACAGGCTCCATAATAGGGGCAGATGGAGAGGTTTGCCTTGGGGATTCGGTGGCAGCCTTTCTCAATTTTTCAGGTGGGACCGGCCCCTGGAATGCTGTGATCAACGACAAGGATGGTGAATACCTGGTGCTTGATTCATTGCCCGCATCACACACCATATGGTTAAAACCCAATGAAGACAATACCTATGTCATTGCATCAGTGGAAGACAGCAAAGGGACACCAGGGAGCCCGCTGGGTGAAGCACCGATCCTGGTTCGCCAGGCCACTGATGTGGAAGTCATTATGGACCGCCGTGCCTTTCTCCAGAGTGAACCCGGATTTCCCATTAATTCCTCTCCTGCGGGAGCATCATTTTCTGGGCCAGGGGTGGCAGGCAAAACCTTTTACCCCGGGATTGCCACGGCAGTGGGATCTCCCCATACCCTTTTGGGCACACTTACCAACGGGTTCGGTTGTGTGAGTTCGGACACCGCCCTGGTCCATGTACTTTCGGGCCAGGCCAGTGTATTCCTTGTTTCCGGAGGTGATACCATCACTGCGGTTTGCGATGACGGGGCCACCTACTATTTAAGGGGCTTCAACGAAGATGGCATTCCAGGGCAGTTTGAGCTGGTAGCCGCAGGCTCCGGGGGCTCTGTTCCCGGTCACATCACGGATCCGGACCCCAACGATGACGAGGCCGTTCTGAATCCGGTGGGATTATCCGGTCCCTATGACATCATTTATTCATACGGTATGGAACAGGTCACCGTGCAATCCATTTTAAGGTTTCACGTGAATGACCTGGGCATCATCGAAATCCCTGGACTGCCTGATACGGTATGTAAAAACGATCGGCCATACCTGCTTGTGCCCGGACTCATAGATGGTGATCCGGGGGCCACATATATATTCAGCGGAAAGGGTGTTTCGGGAAACCAGGATGAGGGTTATTATTATGACCCCGGCAGTTCCGATGCGCCGGTAGGCAAAACTGAGATCACCCTGGATTACACCTCATCCAACGGCTGCATGGCCCATACAGTCAAAAACGTCTATAATGGCTTTGTTCCCGCTGCCAGCTTTATGCTCAGCCCCACCTGCCTTCCGGTGGAGGGCGGGTTGGTAACCTTTACCAACATGACCAGCGGAAAGTTTTCGGTGGCCAGATGGGAATGGGACTTCGGGCACCCGGAAAGTGGGGCCGACAATGTGAGCAACCTTGAGAATCCCACCCACCTGTACAATGCCCCGGGGCATCGTGTCATCAGCCTCACTGCCACCACCCATGATGGTTGCAAAGCCCGGCATTCAGTGGATACTGTCCTGGCCGATCAGCCGGGAGCCGATTTTACCTGGCTCAATGATTGCTTCATAAGGGGAGAAAGAACTTCACTAATCAGCCGGTCAATTTCAGACTATGCCAGGATCGATACCCTGGTCTGGACATTCAAGACCTCCGGTGGAGGTGTGCTGGGCGTGATTGGGAGTGGATCACCCACCGATACCATTGAGTTTCCATTTACCTCGACAGGTCAGTATTTAATTGAACTGAAGGTTGAGAATGAAGCAGGATGCTCGGGCGATGCCACCAAGGAGTTCGTGCTCAAACCCATCACGAAACTTTCAAAGGATGGGTATCAGGAGGACTTTAACGGAGGAGCAGACGGATGGATGGTCTTTTCACAGGACGATAGGGAGAGCTGGGTCCTTGATCAACCCGATTTTGCTGGTTTTGAGCAAATCCAGGGTGATTACGGATGGTTCACTAAACTTCCGGAACATACAACGGGGTACCTGGAACATTCGTGGGTACAGAGTCCCTGTTTTGATATGACCGGATTGAAACAACCCATAATCCAGATGGAGTTGATGAAGAGTTTTGTGCCGGGGACCGACGGGGCCGTGTTGCAATACCAGGACCTGGTGAGCGAAGGTTGGAAAACCCTCGGGAACGTGGGGGAAGGACTTAACTGGTATAACGTTTGGGGTATTTTCAACCAACCGGGAGGAAGTAGTTTTGGATGGGGGCTGCCCCTTTTCGATCCCGATAAACATTGGATATCGGCCGGCCATTCCCTGGATGTGCTGGAAGGAAGTCCACATGTGAAATTCCGTGTTGCCGTTGCAACCGGAGGAAGTCGTGAGATCAATCCAGGCATATTTAACCAGGGATTTGCTTTTGATAATTTTTTCATTGGAGAACAACACCGGTATTCCCTGCTTGAGCATTTTACGAATGCGGCCAGCATGGCGGCAAAAGATGCTGACCAGGTGGTGGACAGGTTCTCAATA
>JAHEEC010000031.1:0-32511 GCA_024640885.1 Bacteroidota bacterium
GTAGAGATAATCCCTTTCCGGTGAAAAAGCCAGGTAGGAGGGACCCACTGCCCCTGCAAAAGAATCGATTATGGAAAATTTACCTGCCCCCGGGTCAAATTCACAGAGAAAAATGGAATGCTCCAGGCTCCCGTCTGAAGAGCCCACAAAGAACCTGACAGGTCCCTCGGGCTCACCCGAGTCACCTCCCGGGCCCCTTCCGGCGCAACCAAAAGTGAACAGTCCCACCAGTGCTATTGCTGCAGTACGAATAGTTCCTTTCATAATTTTAAACTTTATAACTTTTAACGTCCCCACTTCTCAGACAGCCTATTTGGGATTCCAGATCTTTTCAATCTCTTCCAGGGTTTTTCCCTTGGTTTCGGGTACCAGCCTTAAGATGAACCAGGCAGCCAGGATCCCCATGGCTCCGTAAATCCAGTAGGAGAAGCCATGATTGAAGAGCCTGGTGAGCAGGGTGCTTTCGTTCATCATGGGGAAGGTCCATGAGATGATCAGGTTGGCCACCCACTGGGAGGCCACGGCCACGGACATGGCCCCTTTGATGCGGTTGGGGAAGATCTCCGACAGCAGCACCCAGGTCACCGGTCCCCAGCTCATGGCAAAGGCGGCGGTATAGGTGAGCATGAAGATCAGGGAGAGGATCCCCATTTTCTCCAGGTAAAAGGACATTCCCAGGGCGAACATGCTCACGGCCATGGCCAGGGCACCGATCACCATCAGCGGTTTACGTCCGAAGCGGTCCACCGTAAAGATAGCCACCACGGTAAAGGTAAGGTTTACGATCCCCACGATGATGGTCTGAAGCAGCGACGAGTCGTTTCCGGATCCCATGCTCCTGAAAATATCCCCGGCGTAGTAAAGGACCACATTGATCCCCACGAACTGTTGAAATACCGAGAGCAGGATCCCGATGACGATCACCAGTCCGCCAAAAGAGAGCCACGGTGCACGTGTCTCCTTCAGGGAGCTCTTGATATCTTCCATTACCTTCTCTGCACTGACCGAATTAATGCGCTTCAACAGTGCCATTGCTTTTGGTTCCTGGTGCTTAAGGACCAGGAATCGTGGAGATTCAGGGATAAAAAACAGGAGCAGCAGAAACAGGGCCGCAGGAATGGTTTCTGAACCGAACATCCACCGCCACCCGATCACGTTGATCCATTCGGAAGCCCTTCCCCTGGCGATGGAGTAGTTTACAAAGTAGACCACCAGCATTCCGAAAATAATGGCAAACTGGTTCCAAGAGACCAGCTTCCCCCGGATCCCGGCAGGCGCTATTTCAGCAATGTACATGGGTGAAAGCATGGAGGCCAGTCCAACCCCGATTCCCCCCAGCACCCTGTAGAAGATAAAGGAACTGATGGTCGCGAGCCCCATGAAGTTGAGTTTCTCCGGCATGGCCGATCCCAGGGCAGAGATGAGAAAAAGTATGGCGGCAAGGATCAACCCCCGTTTCCGGCCCATGCCCTGGCTGATATATCCACCCAGGGAGCCTCCGATGATGCATCCCACCAGTGCACTTGAGATGGTAAATCCCTTGATGGAATTTCCCAGCGATTCGGTGAGCACATTGTCACCCCTCAAAAAGAAGAGATAGAGGACCACGGTCCCTGCCACCCAGAGCATGCCGCTCCAGAGGATCCCCCTGCTCTTACCGAAGAGCCTGATCATGAAACTGGTGACCAGCGCGACCACGATCACCAGGCAGATGGTGACGATCCCCTTGAACTGGATGATGGTGGCCGTTGCAAGGACAGGATCCCCTTCAAGGGGGGTGATAAAGAACTGCCTGAGCGCATCGGTAGCGCCGTTGATCACTGCAGTGTCATAACCGAACAGCAGCCCCCCCAGGGTGGCTACCAGTGTAAGTGCGTAAATTACCGGGGGTATGGACCGGGATCGGGTTTGATTTCCCATGAGAGTCTATTTTATATACTGGTTAATAATGGCTTCGTAAAGTTCCTGTTTGCCTGAAATCTGCTTCGGTTCACCGTTAACCTTCGCCAGCTTGCTCAGCTGTTCCAGGTTCAGTTCACCGCGTTCGAATTTGGCCCCGTCTCCCTGGTTGAAAGAGGCATACCGGTCTGACTTCATCTTCTTGAAGGATGATTTCTCCAGCATGTTCAGGGTGATCTCGTAAGCCCTGGCAAACGCATCCATGCCCGCGATGTGGGCGATAAAGATATCCTCCATGTCGGTACTGTTCCGGCGTGTCTTGGCATCAAAGTTGATCCCCCCCGAGGTGAATCCTCCACCCTCCACGATCACCAGCATGGATTCGATCAGTTCATAGAGGTTGATGGGGAACTGGTCCGTATCCCAGCCATTCTGATAATCTCCCCGGTTGGCATCGATGGAGCAGAAGAGCCCGTTGTCCACAGCCACCTGGAGCTCATGCTGGAAGGTATGGCCCGCAAGGGTGGCATGGTTCACCTCAATGTTCATTTTAAAATCTCCGGCCAGGCCATACTTATTAAGGAAGCCGATCACAGTGGCCGTATCAAAATCATACTGGTGCTTGGTGGGCTCCATGGGTTTGGGTTCGATCAGGAAGGGACCCTTAAATCCTTTGCCCCGTGCATAATCTTTGGCCATGTGCAGGAAACGGGCCAGGTGCTCCTGCTCCCTTTTCATATCTGTATTCAACAGGGACATATACCCTTCACGCCCTCCCCAGAATACATAATTTTCCCCTCCGAGGGCTATGGTGGCATCCAGGGCATTCTTCACCTGTGTAGCCGCCCAGGGCAACACATTGAAGTCAGGGTTTGTGGCCGCCCCGTTCATGTAACGCGGATTTGAAAATACATTGGCCGTGCCCCAGAGCAGCTTTACCCCTGAAGCTTCCTGCTTTTGCTTTGCATATTCCACCATGGCCTGCAGGTTTGATTCATATTCACCCACAGAAGCTCCTTCCGAGACCACATCGATGTCGTGGAAACAGTAATATGGGGCCCCAATCTTGGTGATGAATTCAAAAGCCGCATCCATCTTATTCTTTGCCCGGTCAACGGCGCTGTTGCCTTGGGCCCATGGAAAGATCTGGGTCCCGGGCCCGAAGGGATCTTCACCGGTGCCGCAGAAGGTATGCCAGTAGGCGATGGCGAAACGCATGTGTTCTTTCATGCTCTTGCCGGCCACCACTTTTTTTTCATCGTAGAATTTGAATGCCAGCGGATTGTTCGATTCCCTGCCTTCAAATTTAATCCTCCCGATTCCCGGGAAATACTCCTTTTTTCCTAATAAATATTCCATCGTATAAAATTTAAATTATTCAGAATTGGCAATGCAAAGGTTCAGCACCTTTTTCCAGTCGTTGTATGCATCCACATACCGGTGGCTTTCAATCCCGGTGGGTTCGATCACCATCATCTTATTCAGGTTATCAAACGCTTCCTGGAAGGAGCCGAAAGTTCCCGATCCTATCCCGGCGCCGTTGGCTGCACCGATGGAGCCATCGGTGTCATAGAGTTCAATGGTAGCCCCCGAAATCTCTGCAAGGGTTTCCCTGAAAACCGGGCTCAGGAACATGTTGGCAAGACCGGCCCGGATCACAGTGGGGTGGATTCCGATCTCTTTCAAGATCTGCATCCCGTAGTGCATGGCAAATGCCACCCCTTCCTGCGCTGCGCGGACCAGGTGGGCACTGCTGTGGATGTTAAAATTAATGTTCTTGATGGTGGCCCCCACATTCAGGTTCCCCAGCATCCTTTCTGCCCCGTTCCCGAAGGGCAGCATGAGCAATCCCCCGGATCCGACAGGGGCCTCCATGGCCAGGTCATTGAGGGCAGGGTAGTTCATCTGGTGCGGAGAGAGGTGTTGTTTGAGCCAGGAATACTGGATCCCGGTCCCGTTAATGCACAGCAGTACCCCGAGCCTGTTCATCTCGGGACTGTGGTTCACATGTGCAAAGGTGTTGACCCTGCTCAGGGGATCATACTTTACCTCGTCACTCACCCCGTAGACCACACCTGAAGTCCCCGCAGTGGCAGCGATTTCACCGGGATTCAGCACATTCAGGGAGAATGCATTGTTGGGCTGGTCCCCGGCTCGGTAGGCGATCTGGATCCCCGGTACCAGTCCCAGCTCCCTGGCGGCCCGGGCAGACAGGCGGCCCTGTTCGGAAAATGTGGGGACAATGTCAGGCACCAGGTGTTCATGGATCCCGTAATATTGCAACAGAAAGTCAGCCAGGGAATTGACACTGAAGTCCCACATGATTCCCTCTGAGAGCCCGGAAATGGTGGTGTTGATCTCACCGGTGAGTTTCATGGCAATGTAATCGCCCGGAAGCATGAATTTATATGCTTTTTCGTAAACCTCCGGTTCATTCATGATCACCCAGCTCAGTTTGGAGGCGGTAAAGTTGCCGGGGGAGTTCAGGAGGCGTGACAGGCATGCTTCTTCACCCAGGGTTTTCATGGCATGATCGCCATAAGGTACTGCGCGGGAATCACACCAGATGATCGAAGATCTCAGGAGCTTATGCTCCTTATCCACCAGGACAAGGCCGTGCATCTGGTATGCAATTCCTATGGCCTGGATGGATGACGGGTTGATCTCGGCGGACTGCATGACATCGTTGGTTGCCAGGATCAGGTTTGTCCACCACTGCTCAGGATCCTGCTCGGCCCACCCTGACATAGGGGCATCGATCTTCATTTCCTTCTTGGGATGAAAAGCTGAGGCCGTGCAACGTCCCGTTTCGGCGTTGATCAGGCTTGCTTTCACCGAGGAACTTCCTACATCATAACCTAATAAATACATAATTAATGTTTGTAAAGTATGTTCAGTTAAAAGTTGAAACTTATGTATTCCTTTTTATGTGCTTCATAACGGTTCCGGTCGAAGCGGTAATAGAACGCAGGTTTATGTGCCACACCCCGCTGTTTCTCATCCAGCTGGACGACACAGGCGGACTTCAGTATTTTCTTTCTGAAATTTCGGTTATCAAAAGAGCTTCCCAGGACCACTTCATAAAGTGACTGCAGTTCCCTGATGGTGAATTTCTCCGGCAATAACTCGAATCCGATGGGCTCAATCTGAAGGGCCTTTTGAAGGTGCTCCAGTCCTGTTTGGATAATTGCCGCATGATCGAATGCCAGGGCAGGGATCCTGTGAATGTCCATCCAGCTGGCCCTGTTTTTTAAAGCGAATTCCTCGTTGCTTTCAGTAATGTTGATCAGGGCATAATAGGCCGAAGTGACCACACGGCGGATCTCCATCCCGGTGGTCTCCTTCAGCCACTGCATATCGACCAGCCTGGAGATCCGGTCAGGCTGACCAAACACGGCAAATTGCTGAAGATAAATGTTCCTTAATCCCGTTAACTCTTCCAGGGTTCTCGTGGCGGCACTGTCCAGGTCTTCATCAATGTCCATAAAATCACCCGGAAGCTTATGATCCGTTGCACGCACTCCGTTTTCGTCCAGGTACTCCCTTTCGATAAGCAATACCCTCAGCCTGTTGGTGCTGAATCCGAAAATCACGCAGTCCACAGAGATGTGCGGATTTATAGTCCGGGGCGTTGCATTCACCCAACTAAATTATGAAACTAATTGATCAAAAACAAAGTTAACGTAAAAATTACGCTAACTAATCTCCATTGGAAGTGAAACGTCTAATTCATCATCAAGGATGCCGCCTGCTATTTCATTAACAGGTTCGGTAGCCAGAGGCTTAACGAGGGGATATAGGTCACCAGCATCAGGACCACGAACATGATGATGAACATGGGTAGCAGCGGCCTGATTACCTGTTCAATCTTCAGGTTGGCCACACTGCACCCGATAAACAGCACAGAACCTACTGGAGGCGTGCATAGCCCCACGCAGAGGTTCAGCACCATGATGATCCCGAAATGGATGGGGTCCATACCCAGCTGGGCGGTAACCACCGGCAGGAAAATGGGCGTAAATATGAGCACTGCCGGGGTCATATCCATAAACACCCCCACAAAAAGCAGGATAAAGTTTATGACCAGCAGGATGACAAAAGGATTGTCGCTCAGGTTCAGCAAACCGGCACTCACATTCTGGGGAATATTCTCAAAGGACATGATCCATGACATCCCGATGCTGGTGGCCACCAGCAAAAGTACAATGCAGGTGGTGCGGACCGATCTGAGAATGATGGCCGGAAGATCCTTCAGTGTAATCTCCTTGTAGATCAGGGCCAGGATCAGGGCATACAAGACAGCCACGGCAGATGCCTCGGTGGCGGTGAAAAATCCAGCCACGATCCCGCCGATCACAATCACCAGCATAAGCAGGGAAGGGAGGGCATCAATGAATTTCCTGAAGGCAAACTTGAAGAATTCCCAGTTCCGGGCCGATTTGTAGGCCGATGCTGCCAGACCCGCTCCCAGCAGACCGTATATCACTATCTTAAAGAGTGCTGGAGAGGCCTGGTCATGCACCACCTTTATACCGATGCCTGCGCCCACAAGCACCAGTGAAAGAAGCAGGACTTTTCCAAGGGTTCTCATCAATCCTGAAATCCCTTTGTTCTTGAATACCATCATGGACATGGCCACAAGCATGATCCCCACTCCTGTGAGAATACCGGGAACATAACCTGCCAGGAAAAGTGCGGTGATGGAAGCACCTCCGCTGGCAAGGGAATAGATGATCAGGATGTTGCTTGGAGGAATGGTCAGCCCGGTGGTGGCGGAAGTGATATTCACGGCCGCACTGAAACTTTCATCATATCCCTCCTTTTTCATCTCGGGCCCCATGATGCTGCCGATGGCAGAAGTGGCTGCGGCGGCCGAACCGGAAATGGCACCGAACAGCATATTGGCCATCACATTGACGAACGCCAGTCCGGCAGGAAGTTTCCCCACCAGGACCCTGGCAAAATTGATCAGTCGCATGGCGATCCCTCCGCTGTTCATGATGCCCCCTGCAAGCACGAAGAAGGGGATGGCCAGCAACGCAAAACTGTCCAGTCCCGTAGCCATTCGGTGCGCAAAGGTGGTGAAGGCCGGAAGGGCATCAATGGACATGAGCATGGTGAGGATCCCGGCTATGCCGATGCTGAATGCAATGGGGACACCAATCACCAGGAGAATGACAAAGCTGAGGACAAGGACAAGGACTTCCATAGGGTTATGTTTTGCTTAGTTCTATCATATGCAATACTTTATAATATATGATGATCAACCCGCTTATGGGAAGAATGATGTAGACATAACCAAGCGGAAGTTCCAGTGCGGCTGATTTTACCTGAAGCACAAACCTGGTATACATCAGGATGATCCCACCCACCACCATCACAGCCAATGCGAACAGCAGGATCAGCACATGGATGATGTACAACAACCTCTTTTGCCTGGCAGGGGATGACTTTTGAATCAGTATGTCAATGGCCAGGTGCTCACTTCTGCCAGCCACATAGGCTGCACCCAGAACCCCCACCCAGATGAGCAGAAAACCTGCCAGCTCATCGGTAAAGGAACTGGGGGAAGAGAGGAGGTAACGGCTGATTACCTGCCAGAGCACATCAATGACCAGGATCGACATGAGGAATACCAGGGTAAACTCCAGGACCTTGTTGAATCTTTGCTGAAACTTCATCATATTCTTTCTTTCCACATTATGACTTATTGCACCGCTTTGATCCGGGTAATCAGGTCATATACCTTTGGATCGTCCCTGTAGGACTCCAGGAGCGGTGCCACTTTCTCGGCGAACGGTTCCTTGTCAGGGTAAGTAATGGTTACCCCTTCCGCTTCAACGATCTCAAGGGATTCCTTTTCGGACTCGGCCCACAGCCTGCGCTCAACCGGAACCGATTCGTTTGCAGCCTGCTGCAACCAAACCTGTTCCTGTTCGGTGAGCTTTTCCCACACCTTTTCACTGACGATCAGTACATCGGGCACCATGGTGTGTTCGTTCAGGCTGTAAAACTTACATACCTCGTAATGGTGGCTGGTATAAAAACTGGGCGGATTATTCTCGGCTCCATCCACCACCCCGCTTTGCAGTGCAGTATAGAGTTCTCCCCAGGAAATCGGGGTGGGTGATCCTCCCTGTGCCTTGACCATCTCCATGGCGGTGATGCTCTTCATGACCCTGATTTTTAATCCTTTCAGGTCATCCGGCGTTTGGATGGAGCGGTCAATGGTATAAAAGCTTCGGCTTCCAGCATCATAAAAGCACAATCCCCGCATCCAGAAGGGCACGGTGCTCAGTAAAAGTTCCTGCCCGATCTCACCGTCGAGCACCTTAAAAGCGTGCGCTTTGGATCTGAACACGTAGGGCAGTCCCAGGACTTTGAAATCCTCCACAAAACTTTCCATCACTGCAGCGGATACCTTGGTAATGGCCAGGCTGCCTATCTGTACCAGTTCCACGCATTGTTGCTCCGATCCAAGCTGGCCGCTGGGATAGATCTCGATGGTGAGTTCACCGCCGGAGATCTCCTTGCAGCGATCGGCCATGTATACCATTGCACTGTGGACCGGGTGTGAGGGATCCAGGCCATGGGCCAGTTTGAGGACCCTTCCCTGTTGCTTCTGGATGCATCCGGTGAGCAGCAGGGAGGACAGTAACAATACAAGAATTGATCTGATCTTCATAGGTTCGGGATCGGTTAGCTTCTAACTTTTTGGATGATCTCCAGGGTTTTTCCTGACAGCAGTTCCAACTGTTTGTAATCCTGTTTCGCCACCAGCTCGCTGGTGATGAGTTGTGAGCCAATTCCCACGCAGAATGCACCTGCTCCAAACCATTCATCCAGGTTCTCCTCGGTCGGGGAGACCCCGCCCGAGGGCATGATGTTGGACCACGGACAGGGACCCAGGTAGGCCTTCAGGAATTTTGCACCGCCCACGGTGGGACCGGGGAAGAGTTTGACCACCTCGGCACCCAGCTCCTCGGCCTTGCTGATTTCCGAGGCGGTGGCACAGCCAGGGATCCAGAGCACTTTACGCCGGTTGCAAACCCGCGCCATCTCTTCGTTAAGCAGGGGTGAAACGATGAACCTGGCGCCTAGTTGGATATAGAGCGAACAGGTCCCGGCATCCACTACTGTGCCCACGCCCAGCACCAGGTCAGGCAGGGATCTCTTGCTCCATTTCACAAGCTCACCGAACAGCTCGTGGGCAAAGTCGCCCCTGTTGGTAAACTCGAAGATCTTCATCCCTCCGCGGTAACAGGCACCGATGACCTGCTTGCAAACCTCGATATCGGGATTATAATAGAGGGGAATCGCACCGATTTCCCTCATCCTTAAGGCCACGTCAAGTCTTTTCATATCAATTGCACAATCGATTGCACATCCAAATCTACATATAAAAATCTAAAGTTAAAAGATAAAATGAGATCACCACATTATCACGTTATGTCACATCCTTGTTGCAGGTGGATTCTTATTCATATAACTCTGTCAAAAAGACGGACTGGATGGTACCAAAATTTGCTTTCGTACCTAATATTGCATGTAATTTAGACTAAATAAAAGCCATGCACACGAAAAAATTATTAAAGATCCTCGGGTTTATGTTGATCACCTCGATGGTGTTCACCTCCTGTGAAAAACTGAACCCCCTCAAGCCCCAGGCTTGTTTTACAGTTCCCGACGAAATTGCCGCTGGCACTCCTGTAAACTTTAACTCTTCCTGCTCTGACAATGCCAGTTCCTTCAGTTGGAGCTTTGGTGACGGAGATGTTTCAACAGAACCAAATCCCTCACATACCTATGATCAGGGAGGTACCTACATGGTGACCCTCACGGTAGCTGATGGGGCCGGGTTAAGCGATGAAGCGAGCCAGTCTGTTTTGGTCACCGCCCCCGCTGTAATGGAACATTCTGGAACCATTCTGGAAAATGAGACCTGGATAGAAGGCATGCACCTGATCACAGGGGACGTTTACGTGAATGGCGCTATACTCACCATTGAACCCGGGGCAACCATCATGATAAAACCGGGGAATGGTCTCTACATGGGGTACCACAGTGGATACTCAGGGGCCATTCTCATTGCCAATGGAACCGCAAGCAAACCCATCACATTTACATCCTCTTCTGCCATAAAATCTGCAGGGGACTGGGACTTCATCGGGTTTTACCAGGGTTCTACCGCTGCATCCAGCATGCAGTACTGTGTGGTCGAATATGGAGGCGGATACTCCAGCGGGATAGGCGAAATTCATGTGGAAGGAACCTCGGTGACCATTGAAAATTCCACAATCAGACATTCCGGATCTTATGGGATTTCGCTTGACATCGATGGATTTTTCCAATCATTTACCGGAAATACAGTGACGGAAAACGGATCCAGTGCCATCACCCTTTACGGGAATCATGTGCATACCCTCGGGGCGGCCAACAACATCGTGAGCGAGTCCGGGATTCGTGTGCAGGGAGACAGGGTGGAGGAGACCAGTGCCACCTGGCTCAGGCAGACCTCCCCTTATATCCTTACCGGGGACCTTTTTGTGGGATCGGAAACCGGATCGGAATTGATTCTTGAACCGGGTGTGGAGATCCGCATCACCTCAGGAAATGGCATCTATGTGGCATACTATAGCGGGACAACAGGTACCCTGACTGCGGAAGGAACCGAGGCAGCACATATAAAATTCACTTCTGCTGCCCCTGCAGGCTCCAAATCTCCCGGCGGATGGGATTATCTGGGATTCTATAGCGGGGCAGGTGACCGCTCCTCGCTTGCCTATTGTGATATTGAATATGGAGGTGGATACTCGAACAATATTGGGATGATCGACATTACAGGCGCGGGCCTCTCTATCACAAATTCCAGGCTAACCAATTCACAGACCACTGCCATGGCACTCGATATTGATTCATGGTTCGTGGCCTGTTCTGGAAACACATTCGAAGGGAACGCGGTTGCTCCCATATCTATCTATGGTAATTATGTGCACACCATCGGATCGGGGAATGATTTTGTGACCGGTCCGGGAATCGTCGTGAAGGGTGACCGGATTGAGCAGACCGATATAACCTGGAAAAAACTGAACACGCCCTATGTGATTACAGGGGACACCTATCTGGGATCTCAACTGGGTGCAAAATTGAATATCGAAGCCGGGACAACGGTGAAATTCGCGAAGAATACAGGTTTTTATGTGGGGTACTACTCCGGAACCTTCGGCGTCCTCCATGCCATGGGGACATCGGGCAACGAAGTGGTCTTTACATCGGGTGCTCCGGCGGGATATGAATCGGCGGGTGACTGGGATGGCATCTGGTTCTATAACGGTACCGCGAACACTACGGTGCTTGACCATTGTATTATCTCTTATGGTGGTGGCTATAGCAGCAACTCCGGGAACCTCTATTTTACAGGTACCAATGCGGGAGTTCCGGATGTCTCCAATTGCCGGATCGAGAACTCGGCTGCATATGGAATCTATCTGTCGGGCTCGGTAAGTCCCTTATTATCTAATAATTCATTTACGGGCAACGCATTGGGAGATACCAACCAGTGAACCCTTTTCCATGCGGATGACCATCTGATAAATCCAGGCCAGGGGCCTGGATTTATTTGTTTTACCGGATGACCCAGGTTCGATGGCCGGATCGTGAGATCATTGTTGTACCACCACCATTACCGACTGGGTCCATCGTTCAGCTTCGGCTTCGAGAAACGCTGTGACCTCCTCAATGGATGCCCAGCGTGGGTCCGTTTTTTCCCAGAGGGCATAGAAACGGAAGGGTACGGGTTGGCCTGGCTCAGCATCAAGGAGCGCATAGTAGGTCTGGGTGATTCCCTCTCCGCTCTCCCTGGTCTCTCCTGCCCGGATCAGATCGATGGTGGGGACCATCAGGGCCATGGCCAGGAGTGTGGTATCCTCTGTCTGGAGATCATGGGTCACCAGACCGCTGAAGAAATCGTTTAATTCCATGACAAGGAGTGTGTCGCTGAACATGTTCACAATTCCCGGTGCAAGATCCAGATTCATACCGGTGCCCGAATAGGTCACAAAACTTTGAAAACAGTACCTGCCAGCCACGATCTCGATCTGCTGGAGTACCTCCACAGGGTTACCGTCCACCATCCAGTCGGAGTAGGAAAGGTTGAACCGGCTCCGAAGGGGGCCTTCAAAAACCAACCTGTATGAACCACTTCCCGAATCACCCACCCTGTAAAGGGAGTCATTGAACTGGTAGGCGATGGATCCTGATCCCAGGCTGGTTCCAACCTTCAGGATATCCATGCCCCACACATCTGGCTCGTGATAGCTCTGCCTGGTGGAAATTCCCACACTGTCCAGCACCATCTCACCGGTCAGCTTGCCAAAAATATCCATGCCGTTCCTCTGGTCAAGGTAGTTCCTGAAACCCACCATGTCATTCTCCCAGGCAGGACCCTCCATCTGGTAGACCTCCCTGGTCCGGGTGTGATTTTGGTAGGTGATGCCCTCCAGGCGATCGGCCGTCAACAATTCCGGGTAACCTGGCTCCGCTGCTCCCAATCTCACGTTGGTGCGCCTCTCACTGCGGGGGAAATTTTCAGGTTTTACGAATACAAGGTTGGCAGTCATTTCACCGGAAGGCCCCAGGTCTGCAAGTGCAAAGAGCTCATCCCATGCGCCGTCGCCGTCCACATCGTCCACCTGGCAGGGGAGCGGATTTCCGGTTCTATCGGTAAGCAGCGGAACCTTTTTCACCGGAATATCGATCCAGGACTCTATCTCCCCTATGGTCAGCACGATAATGGCATCGTCCCTCTGTTGATCAAGTGGATTGATAACCAGGAGGCTAACTGATTTATTGGAGCTGCAGGATGCCGCCAGCAGGGCAATTGCAACGAAAAGGCAAGTGATCTTTTTCATCATAAGTTGTGTTAGGGATTGCTGTCAGATGGGCCCTGGATTATTCCTCGTTGGATGGTTTGCCAATGGTGGCAAGGATCCCTCCATCCACATATACCACCTGCCCGTTCACAAAATCAGAGGCCCTTGAGGCCAGGAATACGGCGGCACCTTCAAGGTCCTCGGGATCACCCCACCGCCCTGCAGGGGTCCTGTGAATTATGAACTCATTGAAGGGATGACCGTCCACCCGGATGGGTGCGGTTTGTGCGGTGGCGAAGTATCCGGGCCCGATTCCGTTCACCTGGATATTGAACCTGGCCCATTCGGTGGCCATGCTCCTGGTGAGCATTTTCAAACCGCCCTTGGCGGATGCATATGCAGAAACAGTGTTCCGTCCCAGTTCACTCATCATTGAACACATGTTGATGATCTTGCCATGCCCCCGTTGGACCATACCCCTGGCCACAGCTTTTGACATGATGAACGGGCCGGTCAGATCCACGTCGACAACCTGACGGAACTCTTCGGCTTTCATTTCGAGGATGGGGATCCGTTTAATGATCCCGGCATTGTTCACAAGGATATCAATGGGGCCCACCTCCCTCTCCATGATGGGGATGGTTTTTTCCACAGCTGCTTCATCGGTCACGTTCAGCTCAAAGGTATGCACCTGGATTCCCATGGCAGCATATTCAGCTTTTGCATGCTCTAATTTCTCGGCAAACATATCGTTGATGAGGATGGTGGCCCCGGCCCTGGCCAAACCCTTTGCAATGGCCATCCCCAGCCCGTGCGTTCCTCCTGTGACCAGGGCTGTTTTTCCTGTAAGATCAAATAGACTCGTTGACATATTTTAGCAGTTTTAAGGATTAATAAACTCCTCTCTCAGAGGCGTAAAGCTGTCAATGATCCTCACCACTGGGGTTAAGATCTGGACGGTGTGCGGGATCCCCGAGGGAATGGCAAACAGGTCACCCTGTCTCAGTGTTTTTTCCCCGATCCCTTGGATGAAAAGGATAAGTTCCCCTTCCGCCACGTAAGAGACCTGTTCATGGGGGTGGTCATGGAACGGGTCGGGCACACTTGCCGGGCCATTTGAGAATTCCACAACCACTTGCATCAGGTTGGCTGTGTGGATCAGTTTGCGTCTTAACCCGGGTGCAATATGAACCCAGTCAGATGCTGAATCAATTAAAACGTGTTTCTCGATCATCGTTGGTTTATTTTATCGCAATTGGTCAGGTTGGATGATGTCCATGTCTCCGTAATCAAGATTCTCACCGGCCATTCCCCAGATGAAGATATAATTGCTGGTTCCGGCAGCGGAGTGAATGGACCAAGGTGGTGAGATCACTGCCTGTTCGTTGGTCATCCAGATGTGCCTGGTTTCTTCGGGATCGCCCATGAAATGACAGATGGCCTGTCCCCGGGGCACTTCAAAGTAGAAATAGGCCTCCATTCTTCGGTCATGAAGGTGCGGGGGCATGGTGTTCCAGACACTTCCGCTCTTCAGCTCGGTCATTCCCATCTGCAACTGACAGGTTTCCACCACCGAGTTTACCAATAACTTGTTGATCTTCCTCGCATTGGATTGCTCAAGTGTCCCCATTTCAACCACTTCTGCATCCGCAAGGGTAACCCGTTTGCAAGGGAGTGACCGGTGGGCGGGGGCCGAGTTAAAGTAAAGCCGGGCGGGGCGATCCACATTTTTGCTGGTCATTTCGATCTTTTTGGAGCCTGCACCCACATAGAGGGCATCCTTATACCCCAGTTCATGGTCAACCCCATCCACGCGGATGGTGGCATCACCTCCCACATTAATGATTCCAAGTTCCCGGCGGTCACAAAAATGCGATGACTTAAGCGGTTCAATGGTGGTCAGTTGCAGGGTGGGGACAGGCACCGCCCCGCCTACAATATACCGGTCATTCATAGAATAGACCAGGTTGATCTCCCCGGGGACCATCAGGGTCTCCACCAGGAATTCCTTCCGGAGTTTTTCTGTCCCGTAATGTGTTGCATCCTCCGGATGATTGGAGAATCTCACTTCGTAATTGATTGCCATAATTATTGTGTTTTACTGTTTAATAACGAGCTTTTTCGGATGATAAGTTCTGGTGAAAGGACAATTTGCTCACAACGCTCCGATGGGGTGTGCTCCACTTCATTCCGCAGGAACATTTCAGCCACCCTCCTTCCCATCTCGCCACCTTTCTGGTCAACCGTGGTCAGTGAAGGTTCCAGGTACGCGGTGAACGGCTCATTGGCGAACCCTGTGACCCCAAGGTCCTGGGGGATTCGGAGTCCGTGTCTTTTTGCAGCCTGCATCACCCCGAGTGCAGCGAAGTCCCCGGCACAGAAAAATGCATCAGGGGGAGTATCAAGCTCCAATCCTGCCATAAAGGCTGATTCACCCCCTTCAAGGACAAGGTCCATTTCCATGATCCAGGCTGGTGGAACATCAATCCCCGCCTCATCCATGGCTTTAAGGTATCCCATTTTCCGCTCCCTGTAGATGGTTATGTGACTGGCTCCGGCCACATGGATGATCCTTCGGTATCCCTGTTCAAGGAGGTGTTTCACGTTCATATAAGCGCCCAGCCTGTCATCGATTACCACAGATCCGGCATTGATGTTTTCGATGGCCCGGTCAAAAAAACAGAGCTGGATACCGCTGTCTATCAACATCCTGAGGTGATCGTCCTGGGTGGTTTCCATGGAGATGGATAAAATGACCGCATCCACGCGTGCATTGATCAGGGTTTTGAGGGCTGTGATTTCATTCTCCACCCTTTCATGGGTCTGGCAGATCATCAGGTTGAATCCGGAAGCGGCCAGCACTTCCTCCAGGCCTCCGATCACATTGGCAAAGAAGTTCCGGTTGATCCTGGGTACGATCACCCCCACCGTTTTGCTCTTCCCCATCCTCAGGGAGGATGCCACTACGTTGGGCTGGTAATTGTAACGGGCGGCCAGTTTTTGCACCTGGTTGCGGGTTGACTGGCTGATGCGCGGATGGTTTTGCAGGGCACGGGAGACGGTGGAGGCCGAAACGTTCAGCTCCCGTGCCAGATCATGGATGGTTATGTGTGGTTTGCGCATGGGGTCTATGCAAAGATATTAAAAGTGTACAATCGATTGCGCAAAATCCTTAAAAAAGTTCACCCGATCCATTACTGCCAGGTGCATGGAGGAGGGGACAATTTAATTCTCAACCTGGTCAGGCTCCACGTGGATAGTGGCTTCCATTCCAATCTCTTCCCTGATGGCATTTTCAATATCAGTGGCAATCTTATGCCCCAGGGTGATATCAAGGTCACCCCGCAACTTGATATGAAAGGTCAGTTCCCGGTGGTCCCCGTAGGTGTGCAGGTGAAAATGGTGCGGGTAGATCTCCTTTTCAGAAACCTTCTTGATCAATTCTGTTACATTTTCAATGAGCTGGTCATCGGGATGCTCCCCGAGCAGCTTATCCACTGAATTCTTGACAATTTCAAATACTGCATAAAAAAGCATGAGGCTGATCAGGGCTCCCAGTAAACTGTCCATCCACCAGAAACGGTTTCCAAGCAAAATTCCCACCAGGACCATGGTCGAAGAGAGCGCATCACTGCGATGGTGCCATCCGTCGGCTCTAAGGGTCTCATACCCTGTTTTCCGGAAAGCCCAGTAGGCGTATTGTGCCAGTCCTTCCTTCAAAACAACCGAAATGGAAGTCACCACAATGGCCAGGGTGCCAAACTGGGTAGATTCATGCTGCCGGAACTTATCAATGGAATCGGTCAGGAATTCATAGGCAATGATTCCCAGCAAGAATGCAATGAAGATGGAAGCAATCTCCTGATAACGCCCGTGACCGAAGGGATGCCTTTGGTCGGCTTTCCGGGAGGAGAGTTTCACGCTACCCACTACGATGATCGAACTTGCCGAATCAGAAAGGGTATGCCAGGCATCGGCAACCAGGGCCAGTGAACCGGTGACGATTCCCGCCCAGTACTTCAACCCAAAAAGCACCAGGTTGGTAACGATACTGATGAATCCCTCCTGGTACCCGTATCTGTTCTTTTGATCCATGGTTTCAGAGTACCATAACAAATGTACAATTTTGATTCAAAGGTTCCATTTTTTTTATATTTACATCAAATACCCTCCATATGAGTAAGCGGATCTCCCTTCTGATGCATTTTTTGCTGGCCCTTATTGTGATCGTCGAACTGACCGGCAGGCTGACGGATCAAATAGCGCTTGAATATCCTGTGAAGCCACTGATCATGATCTGGATGGCCCTGTATTTCATGATCCGTATGCAGAAACGTGCATTCTTGGTGCCTGTGCTCATTGCCTTTTTTTTCTCCTGGGTGGGTGATAATCTCCTGATGTTCTCCGACAGCAATGAATTGTTTTTCTTTGCGGGAGTGGGCGGATTTTTCATGGCGCAACTCACTTACATCTATACCTTTGCCAGGTACAGTGAGCAGGGGGGGAGGGGTTTGGTTCAAAAGAGACCTGCAATCGCCCTCCTGTTCTTGGCTTATTTGGCAGGGATCTATTTCCTCCTCTTTCCGGGCCTTGAAGGGATCATGAAACCCATCATCCTGGTCTATGCGCTCTCCCTGATCGGTATGTCGATGTTGGCCCTGAACAGGCACGGGAGGGTGAACTATCAGAGCTTCTTAATGGTATTCCTGGGTTCCCTGCTGTTTGTCCTTTCAGACAGCATGATCGCCATTGACAAATTCTATGCAGAGTTCCCCATGGCGGGCTTCTGGATCATGGCCACCTATATCCCTGCCCAGTACCTGATCATGCGGGGACTGGCCATGGAACGATGACATCAGGTTTAATGGACTCCAAAAAGGTGCGATGCCCGGATCAAAGGTCACTGATGGCTTCCATGGCTGGATCTATGCCCTTCACGTATTCCCTGAAATGGATCGGCGCCGGGATGTCCGGGGTGATAAACGGAACCTCTTCCTGTTCCAGCGTGAAATACCTGGTTGAGTAATTGACCACCAGGTTGGATTCGGGGAGGACAAATCTTCCTACATCCCCATAATGGTTGGGTTTTCCCCCGGTTCCTTCTCCCAGGAGCAGGGCGTTGGTCTGGCTCAGAAAATCATAAGTATTGATGATGGCAGCACCGGAGGTCTCCCGGCCCACGATCACGTAAAAATCCCCATCGCCGTTAAAGCTAGCCCTGCTTAGCTTTTTTATGAATTTTGATCCCTGATCCGCATTTCCGCCACCGTTGAACCTCATGTCGAAGACAAACTTGTCAATTTTCTCCCTCTTGATGGTCTGAAATACCTTCTTCTCAAACTCCTTAAATGAGGGCATAAAGAGTGCACTTGCACCCGATCCGTGGGTCTCTTCCACCTCCCTGCTCCAGCACCTGTTGTACTGGATGTAATAGCTCCTCTCTTCAGGGAAATACTGGTCCCTGAAGAAAGTTTTGGGTTCCTCCCATCCCAGCGGAAGGTGGTCTGTCTGAACCCTGATCTCCTCTTCATCTTTTGTTGGCAATGGCATGGTCGCGGTAGTCAATGCTCCTGCGCCATCTTCAACCTGCAGTACAAAGCCTTCAGGACCATTGAATCCAAAATACTCCAGCAAAGGGGACCAGGTGATCATTGCGGGAAGCTGTGCCCTGACCAAATATGGGTTCCCTTTCACCAGAAGTGTTGAAAGGGAATCCACCACCTGCTGCAAAGGATACCCGTTGATGGCGACCAACCTTTTACCCAGAAGCTCACGGAAGGGTACTGTGGTCCGGAGTACAAAGATCCCATCCTCAAACCAGTAACAATCAAAGGGAAGGATGGAACCGGGATCTATATTGAAGTGATAGTTAATGCGGGTTTGCGCATCTCCCATGCGTGACAGGAGCTGTTGCAATTTTACCGATATCTCGAACAGTGAATGTGCATCGGCCTCCTGTGCAATCTGTGCAGCGGACATGAAGAAGGTGGCGGAATCGGTCTGAAAAAAGAGGTCGCAATGCCTCTGGGCCAGCTCTTTTCCCATAAGGTTGATTTCATATTTCCAGTCAATCTCCTTTACAGGTTGGCCACCCAGGAGGGTTGGGAAGAGCATGGCGGTGCAAAATGCGGCAAAGGATCCGGATGGGGTCATTGGGTACGGGTTGAGGCTTAAATATAGATAATTTACGTCAGAACCTGAAGTTGATGCGGGCGCCGAATCCTTTGTAGCTGCCTTCCTGAAAGGCGACGAAAACACCCACGTCAGCCAGGAAGAACAATTCATTCAGGCTATAACCCAGTTGTATATAATGGGGCGTCAGGGGGGTGTAAAGATAGGTGATCCCCACCGACTCTTTCCATAACCGTTCGCTGAACCAGGGAATGAATTTCAACAGCAGGTAAGATGAGGTTAGTTTTGTCTGCAGGTTGGCCCAGTATTCCGAGGTGCTGGATTCATAATAATCCATCAGGAAAAGCGCATGGTCAAAACCGGCCATATCCACCAGAAGCGGGCTTGATTTAAAGTGCTTGTAATCGGCGAAATGGAGGGAGGTTGCATCAATGAAATAACCTGCTGAAGCGGACCAGTCAAGTTCCGACAGCAGTCCCACGTCCGTATTGTGGGATATGCCGGCCTCCAGGATCTTGAAATCCGACCAGGTGCCATTTTCCATGGGGAAAGCCTGATGGTAGGACAAAGAGAAGGTGGGCCAGGCGGATTCTCGCAGCTCTTTCCTGTTGCCGCGGACTACATAGTACTGCCTGGGTGTATACTCAAGCAGCAGGCTTGCAGAGAGCTTTTGATGATTCGCCAAAGCAGGGTCATTTGCGGGCATCTCAAAGGGTGTGTTGGGTGTGAATTCCTTCTTCTTTCCGAGAAATACGGAGAAATCACTGTGGTTCTCAAGGTTCCGCTGATGGGCATAACTGGCCGAGGCGGTCATCACCAGGCCATTTGCCAGGTCGATCCGGTTGTACAGGAGGGCATCAATCTGCTCGTACATCTTCAGGCGGTTATCACGGAACAGCAGGGTATAGATCATGTTGGTTGCCTTTGGGATCCCGTCGGTCCCGTTAAAATCCGCTGAAGTATAATTCGCGTTAAAACCCACTTTACCCCTTGCCATGGGTGCATAGAGGAGGTTTGAGGCCCAGGACACCCTGGGTGAATTTCTTTGAAATGCATAACCCGCAGTAAGGCGTGCCCTCAGGGTATACATGCTGTCAGGTCTCCATTCCATTCTGAAATCCTGACCATAATAGAGACCATCCACTGTGTTGTACCCCAGCATTTCCAGGTCGGCCAGGCCTCCGTGGGTAAACCTCAACCTGCCCTTTCTCCAGGTATAGGTTTTTCCCATCACAATATTCCGGAAGGGTTTGCTTCTCCTGGGGACTCTAGTGACGGTGTCATTTTTTGTCACGGAGACAACCCGTGCGCCCATGATTGAATCCCTTTCACGCAGGTTGAGGTGCTCCTTGGGGGTGAGGGGGATGGGCCTTACCCTGTTCCAGTAAAGGGAGTCTGTTTTTACGGCATTTTCAGATACAGTGAATGAGGTCCCTGTCTGATTCAGGTCTGCGTTCAAGTCTGACGGACTGGCTTTTTCTGCTTCCTTTTCCATCAATTTTGAGAGCCGGTTCACATCCCTGTTGCTTAGCTCCTCCTTTTTCAACAGTTCATTGATCTTTTCCTCCTCTTTGGAAAGGATCTTTTCCTCCGGGAGCTCCTTTGCCCCGGGCTCATTCATGGATGTGAAATGGGTTTCCGGAAGGTTTGGATTGAGGGTGACGTGGCTGTACTCCAGGGAAGAGACATAGGTCACCTCTCCCTTGACCCCGGCAATCTCCACATTGACAAGGATCTTGTGGTTTACAGGCATCCAGGCATCCATCATCACATTGGCGTACAGTTGCTGAAGGAATATGGTTCCGGCGATTGTATTCACCTGGATATCTGATGAATGCAGGCACCACATGTCCTCCACGATGTAAAGGTATCCCTCGCACAATTGCTGGCTTTTCCGTTTGGGTGTCACTTTAATCTTATTGATCACATGGGTTCCCTCCAGGAAGGTGCCTTCAAAACTGTACCTGTAATAGGTAAATGCATTCCTGGCCAGGGGTGAGACCACCGATTCGATCTGTTGCTGGTAAAGGCTGGCATTGATATAATCCATGGGATTCACATTCTCCGTATACCCGGGAAGGGTATTCTGGGAGGCAATTACACGCATTTCATATTTATCAGGAGAGGTGAAATGCACCTCGTTCAGGGATTCCAGCATATAGGCTTCATCCTCCTCCACTTTGAACTCATTCGCCTCGATCCTTCGCGCGATGGCCCTGGGAAGTTTTTCAATATAGGCGGACCCCTTGATATAGATTTCGGCATCGTAACTGGAAACCTCATGAAGGTGGTAATTGGCCAGCCCTATGGTTTTCCTCATGATCCAGTAAGCAGGATCCTCACCGGTGGCACTGACCCTTACCTCGGGGATCATATAGGTCTGAGGCGGCAGTTGGATCATCAGTTCGGTGTACCCGGTTGCAACCTCCACATTCATATTCACTTCAGTATACCCCAGGCTCCGGAAAAATATGGTATAGTTCCCCTGGGGAAGGGGGAGGGAAAATAATCCCATGGCATTGCAGGTGGTACCCCGGGTGAGTTCTTTAATATAGATGGCGGCGAAGGGGACCGGTTCCCCGTTCAGGTCCCTGATCTCCCCCCTGATTCCCTGTGAATATGCAACCGGAACAAATGCAAGTATACATAGAATGATGAAAAGGAATTTTCTCATATAGGGATCCAGTTGGCCGGCCTTAAAATTACAAATTATTAAGGGGCAAAGATCCTTTTTAAACAGGATTAAAAAAAAACGCAGGTGAAAGAGTGCTTTCTATCCCCTGCGGTTATCATGACTAACTTACTAACCTGTAATTCTTTATCCGCCTACCGGCCCATCCTGGTCCCCGAAACCAAAGTACTTTTTGGCGTTGAAATAGCTGATATTTTTTACCAGGTTTTCCATTAAACCAGGATCATCCGGTAACTCGCCCTTCTCCACATCGGTCCCCACAAGGTTGCAGAGGATCCTTCTAAAATATTCGTGCCTGGGATAGGACATGAAACTCCTGGAGTCGGTAAGCATCCCTACGAAATGGCTTAAAAGACCCAGGGAAGAAAGAGAGTTCATCTGGTTGATCATCCCATATTTCTGATCCATGAACCACCATCCTGAGCCAAACTGCATCTTACCCTGGATGGTTCCATCGTTGAAATTACCTGCCATGGTGACCATGAGATCATTATCCACAGGGTTGATATTGTAGATAATTGTTTTTGCCAGCTGGTCCTGTACATCCAGTTTGTCAAAGAACCTGGACATGGAGTGGGCCATTCTGAAATCCCCGATGGAATCAAATCCGGTATCCGGTCCCAGTTCAAGGTACCTCCTGGTATTGTTGTTCCGGACCGCTCCCAGGTGAAATTGCTGCACCCAGTTCTTATCATGATCCATGACCGCCAGTTCGATCAGCATGGCTGATTTGAATTTCCGGACCTCAGTGTCATTCAGCTGTCTTCCCGCCCTTGCCTTCAGGAATATCTTTTCTATTTCCATGTGGTCAAAATCTTCTGCGAAAAAAGTCTCCAACCCGTGGTCGGAAATTCTGCATCCCATTTCATGAAAGAAATCATGGCGTTTGCCAAGTGCGGTCAGCAGGTCCATATAGGTGCCAATGGAAGTATCCGATGCTTCCTCCAACTTTTTAAGGTAGGCGTTATAAGTGTCGGAGTCCTCCACCGCCATTGACTTATCCGGTCGCCAGGCAGGCAGCACAGTGGTCCCAAATCCATCCTCCCTGATCTTCCTGTGATGTTCCAGGTGATCCACCGGATCGTCGGTGGTGCAGATGACCTCCACGTTCATTTTCCGGATCAGGTTCCGTACGCTGAATTCATCACTGCCCAGCATTTCATTGGCCTGGTCGTAGATTTTCTTTGCATTGCCCGGACCCAGCAGTTCGGTGATTCCGAAATAGCGCTGAAGTTCAAGGTGGGTCCAGTGGTAGAGCGGATTTCTAAGGGTCTGGGGGACTGTCCAGGCCCATTTCATGAATTTTTCTTCATCGGTGGCATCACCAGTGCAATACCTTTCATCTACTCCATTTGCCCGCATGGCGCGCCATTTATAGTGGTCACCAGCCAGCCATATCTGCGTGATGTTCTCAAACTTAATATCCCTTTCAATTTGTTCGGGGATCAGGTGGCAGTGATAATCAAGGATGGGCAGATTAGCGGCAACCTTATGAAAAAGGTGCCTGGCGGTGTCATTTTCCAGCAGGAAGTCTCTGTCAAGGAATTTTTTCATGGTAAATCGTGTTTCAGATCGTTTTGCAAGGTCAGTCTAAATACCGAACAATCGCTTGATATGCCTGTCGTAAATATTTGTAGCTACCTGCCTTCCAACAATATCGCTGTGTTGCCTCAGCTGTGACAGGAAATCGTTTCCCATCTCCGCCGCGACCTTATAACCCACATGGATCAGTTGCCTGAAACCGGGGTGATAATCGGGATGCCCGGGGATGTGCCTGAGTGTGTTTGCAAATTTCTCACCATCCCACTGCTCCACTTGTTCAGGGGTGGGAAGAGTGGAAGGATCAATATCGATTACTGTGGCATAGGGGGCACACAATTCTTCCCGCCTTTCATAAGCACGGAAATAGATGTTTTTGGCCAATCGCAGGGCCTCATTACCGGCCATGGCAAGACCGATTACCTCCTCAAGCCAGGTGGTACCTGCCGTTTTCACATGGATCCCCTTGTCATGTTTTTTAATCAGCTCTCCCATAATGGGATAGATGGTGAATTTATCACTTCCCGAGTGCACGCTCAGTTTGAGGTTGTCCGGGAGAGAAAAGGTGGTCACTGCATAATCGATGACCAGCAGATCTTCTTCAAACTCCTTCTTAAATTGAGCCACATCACCCACATAGTCCACTCCCTTGTTAAACCTCCCGGTGAATTTGGGGGCGATGGTTTGAGCAGGAATTCCGTAGTGCTTGATCATCAACAGGATGAAAAAGAGTTCCACAGGTGTCTGTGGTGATTCCACCTCATCCATGGAAACTTCTGCCACAAATTGATCCGCTCCCTTCCTGGAGGCAATGTGCCTGAAGATGGCGGATGCTTCGCGAATGGCCCCGAGGAATGTCCTGGCAATCAATGTAAGATCATCGGTGGTTACTTTAAAAGGCTCTTCAATTCCGGGAATTTTCAGAGTTCCCTGGTAGGGAATTGAAATGTGCAGGAAATCTTTTACCTCCTCTTCCGAAACAGGCGTCCCGATGTAATCTGCCACATCCAGGGTGAAGAAGTTGGCATGGCTGATAAAGGCATCTACGGTCTTCAGATTGATATGGTCCGCATCCACATAATAGGGATCTTCCCAGTGAAGCCTCCTGACTGCAGCTTCTGCTTCATTTTTTGTATCCACAGGGGAGGAGTGGATAATCTGGTGCTCCCGGTTGGATTTATTCCAGACCGGAACGATATCCACACCCACCTCTTTTGCTTTTATGATGGCTTTTAACTGAGCCTCTCCCTGGTGTGCGAACCTGTCGCCAATGCCAAAGGAATATTTTTCAAGTTTCATTCCTGGATATAGGTATTAAATGTTTTTCCGTGTACGGACACGAATTTACGAAATTTATTGTTCAGTTACAATATATTTTACTTAATTTTGTTAATGAACTTTGAAGCCGCACATGGCTATTTGACCATGTAAAGCGTTATGAGATAGTTAATTATGGAAAAGGTCAGGATCAAGGATATTGCCCGGATCGCCAATGTATCCATTGGAACGGTAGACCGTGTGATCCATAACAGGGGAGAAGTCTCCCCGGCCACCCGTGAGAAGGTCCAGAAATTGCTGGAGGAGCATCAATACAAGCCTGATATGATTGCCAGTTCACTGGCCACGAAAAGGAAGATTACCCTTGCAGTGGTGATGCCCAGGCTCGTGAACGAACACGCTTTCTGGAAACTGCCCCGGTCAGGTATCCAGAAGGCATTGAATGAGCTCTCCGTATACGATATTACCGTCCACACCTGTTATTTTGATCAGTTCAGCAGGGAGGATTTTGTGCAGAAAGCAGGGAATTTCCCTTTTGACCGGGTGCAGGGCGTACTTTTTGCCCCTGTCTTCCAAGCAGAATCAATTGAATTCCTGAGAAAATGCGAAGTGGCGAAGTTGCCTGTGGTTTTGTTCAACTCATTCCTGGATGATCCCTATGTAAAGAGCTATGTGGGACAGGATGCATTTCAAAGCGGTTACCTGGCTGCAAAACTGATCAATTACGGTATTGAAGCCGGAAGGGACGTGGCCATCATCAACATGTCGGCGCGCAAGGACCATTATGCCCATATAAACAGCAGGGAAAAAGGATTCCGTAACTATTTCACTGAGCACTGCGACCGGCTCAACCATTTGGTCACCCTGAACCTGAATGGTGTGGATGATCAGGTACTGAACCGAAAGGTGCAGGAGCTCTTCGAGAAATATGACCTTGCAGGGATTTTTGTCACCAACTCCAGGGTGTATAAGGTGGCCGGATACCTGGCCCTTCGTGGAGCCATTGATGTAAGGCTGGTGGGGTATGACCTGCTGCCTGAAAGTATCGAGTTTCTTAAAAGGGATTATATCGATTTCCTGATCTCACAAAAACCAGAGGAGCAGTCATTCAGGGGACTCTCCTCGCTTTTCAATCTCGTGGTATTTAACCGGGAACCTGAAAAAATGCAGTTGCTCCCCATTGACATCATCACGCGGGAAAACCTGCACTATTATAAACCTTAAATTGCATTCTCAATGGAAGAATTATCATTTAAAAGTTTAAAGGACAAAGTTTGTGTGATCACAGGAGGGGGAGGTGTGCTGGGTCAGTCCATGGCCCGCGGACTGGCTTCGGTGGGAGTGGTCACGGTCATCCTGGATATCAACGAGGAGGCAGCCAAAAAAGTGGCCTCTGAGATTACAGCGGAGTTTGGGGTGAAAAGCCATGGATTAAAGGCAAATGTCCTGGACAGGAGCTCTCTTGAGCAGGTACACGACCAGATTAATAAAACCATAGGGGAGATCCATATGCTGATTAACGGGGCCGGGGGAAACTCTCCGCTGGCAACCACCAAACTCGAGGAGATCACAGGTGAAGACCTGGACAGGCTTGAGGATGGATTTTTCGGTCTCGAACTGGAAGGATTCCAGAAGGTGTTCGACCTCAACTTTACGGGCACCCTTTTGCCCACCCTGGTCTTCACCAAGGAGATGGTTTTAAGGCAAAGGGGGGTGGTCTTAAATGTCTCCTCCATGAACTCGTACAAACCCCTCACAAAGATCCCCGCCTATTCGGCAGCAAAGGCATCAGTCAATAACTTTACCGAGTGGCTCGCGGTCCATTTTGCAAAGGCAGGGGTCAGGGTTAACGCCATAGCACCAGGTTTTTTTCTCACCAACCAGAACCGTTTTCTCTTGCTGGATGAGAAAAGCGGAGGATTGACTTCCAGGGGAAAGAAGATCATTGCCAACACCCCCATGGGAATTTTCGGTGAACCGGAAGATCTCAATGGCACCGTGCTCTACCTGCTCTCGGACCTGAGCCGGTTCATCACGGGGATTTGCATCCCGGTTGATGGTGGTTACAGCGCCTTCGGGGGAGTATAAGCGGTTGACAAAACTGAAACTATGATCTATTACGAAAAGGGTGGAAAAGATACAGTGCTCGGCGACCGGGAGCTCAGAGAGGCGCTGCATACGGCATTTGAAGAGCTGGGACCCCGGAAGAGGGTCATGGCCATTCCTCCGGATATTACGAGATTTTACAGCATGGCCGGACCCCTTACGGAATATGCCTGGGAATACTACGGGCGCTCCATGACCGATGTCCTGCCTGCACTTGGAACCCATTCGGCCATGTCCGGCGCACAGATTACCAAGATGTTCGGGTCTACTCCCGGATCGCTGTTCAGGGTGCATGACTGGCGGAATGACGTCGTGACACTGGGCGAGGTGCCCCGGGAATTCGTGGAGACCGTATCCGGGGGCAGGGTATCCTATTCCTGGCCCGCACAGGTCAACAAATTGCTTGTGGAGGGCGGCCATGACCTGATCCTCTCCATCGGCCAGGTGGTTCCCCATGAAGTGATCGGGATGGCCAACTACAACAAAAACATTTTTGTGGGTACCGGCGGTCCTGAAGGGATCAATAAGAGCCATTTCCTGGGGGCGGCTTTTGGCATGGAACGAATTATGGGCCGTGCCGATACGCCCGTAAGGAGGGTGCTTAATTATGCATCCGATCACTTTGCCGGCGGGATCCCCCTGTTGTATATCCTCACGGTGATCGGTCGCGAAGCCTCCGGGAACCTGGTGGTTCGCGGCCTTTATATCGGGGATGATGAAGAGTGTTTTACCAAAGCCGCCGGGCTCTCCCTTGAGGTGAACTTTCAAATGCTCGAAAAACCCCTCGAAAAAGTGGTGGTTTATCTTGAACCCCAGGAGTTTAAAAGCACCTGGCTGGGAAATAAAAGTATCTACAGGAGCCGCATGGCCATTGCTGATGGAGGTAAGTTGGTGGTGCTTGCTCCGGGATTAAAGGAGTTTGGAGAGGACCGGGAGATTGACCACCTGATCAGGAAATATGGGTACCGGACCACCCCCGAAATTCTGGGTGCCGTGGATCAAAACGAGGATCTTCGGCAGAATCTCAGTGCGGCTGCCCACCTGATCCATGGATCCACCGAAGAAAGATTTTCAGTCACCTATTGCCCGGGACATCTATCAAGGCAGGAAATCGAGTCGGTGAACTATTCATATGCCTCCCTTGAGGAGATGATGGGGCAATATGATCCCGGAAAGCTCAAGGATGGATTTAACCGGATGCCTGATGGCGAAGAGATATTTTACATTTCAAATCCAGCGTTGGGACTCTGGTCCTGGAAGGAAAAATTCAAACAGAGCCCATTGTGATCCGAATAGTCGCTGACGATAAGATTCCATTTTTGAAAGGAGCCCTTGAAGGAGTGGCCACGGTGGATTATATTCCCGGTGCTGAAATCAGCAACAGTGACCTTTTAAAAGCCGATGGACTCATTACCCGCACCCGCACCCGGTGTGACAGGAAGTTATTGGAAGGAACCGGGGTCCGTTTTATCACCTCTGCTACCATTGGTCATGATCATATTGACACAGCCTATTGTCAATCGGCCGGTATCGGGTGGACCAACGCACCGGGATGCAACTCCGCCTCGGTCCGGCAATATATCATATCCACATTGCTCTACCTGGTCAACCTTCGGGACCTGGATCCCCGGGCGCTCACCCTGGGCGTGATCGGTGTGGGAAACGTGGGGAGTAAAGTGGCGGCAGCGGCAAAAGCACTGGGGATGAACGTGCTTCTCAACGATCCGCCGAGAAAGCGCGTGGAGGGAGGAAATGATTTTGTGGAGATCAGTGAGATCCTTGAACGGGCCCGGATCATTACCATCCATGTGCCGCTTCAGAAGGGAGGAGCGGACAATACCTTCCGGATGGTGAACAGGGAGTTCCTGCAGGGGATGGGGAGCGAGACCATCCTGATCAACACATCCCGCGGGGAAGTGGTGGAGGAGCTGGCATTGCTCGAGGGGATCCGGGAAGGCAGACTTTCGGATGTGGTCCTGGATGTGTTTGAGAATGAACCGGGCATAAACAGGCAATTGCTTGATTATGTCACTTTGGCCACTCCCCATATAGCCGGGTACTCCCTGGATGGGAAAGCCAACGGAACCACAATGGCGGTCAGGGCTATGAGCCGTTTTTTCAACCTTGGAATGGACCAATGGGAACCAGGGTCCATTCCAAAACCTGTGGAAGCAGATCTTTTTGGAGATGCTTCAAGGACGACTCCCAGGGAGTTGTTGTGGGAGATTTACCGCCAGAGCTATGACGTGACCCTTGATGATGGCCGGCTCAGGGAGGACCCCGGCGCCTTTGAACGACTCAGGGGGGATTACCCTTTTCGGAGGGAACCCCAGGCCTATTCGGTAAGATTGTTCCAGGGATACCGGGAGATTACAGAAATACTCGAAAACCTGGGATTTTCAGTACTGGCTGATCATTGCGCATAATGAAAGGGAAAACAGATAATTCATTGGAAACATATAAAAATCATTTGAAATGAAAACTAAAGCTGACATTGGCCTGATCGGTCTGGCTGTCATGGGCGAGAACCTTGTCCTGAATATGGAACGGAATGGATTCACGGTTGCCGTCTATAACAGGACCGTGGAGAAAGTGGATAAATTCATCAATGGCCGTGGAAAGGATAAGAAATTTATTGGAGCCCACTCCATCGAAGAGTTTATAGGTGCGCTGGCGCGTCCGCGCAAAGTGATGATGCTCGTGAAAGCAGGCAAACCCGTGGATGACTTTATCGAATTGCTGATCCCTCACCTGGAAAAGGGGGATATCATTATAGACGGGGGCAATTCCCATTTCCCCGATTCGATCAGGAGGACCCGGTATGTGGAAAGCAAAGGGCTCTATTTTATTGGTACAGGTGTATCAGGAGGTGAAGAAGGGGCACTGCTGGGTCCGTCGATCATGCCCGGTGGATCAGCTGCGGCCTGGCCCCACGTCAAGGAGATCTTTCAGTCAATCTCGGCCAAGGTTGAGGATGGAACCCCCTGTTGTGACTGGGTGGGCGATGATGGCGCCGGACACTTTGTAAAAATGGTTCACAACGGCATTGAGTACGGTGACATGCAATTGATCAGTGAGGCCTATCACCTGATGAAAAACCTTCTCGGAATGAACGCCGACGAGATGCACCGGGTACTGGCGGACTGGAACAACGGGGACCTGGACAGTTACCTGGTCGAGATCACCAGGGATATCCTTGCATTCAAGGATGAGCACGGGGAGGCACTGGTGGAAAAGATACTGGACACGGCCGGCCAGAAGGGAACCGGTAAATGGACTGGCATTGAGGCATTGAACCTTGGGATTCCGCTGACCCTCATTGGGGAATCGGTATTTGCCAGATGTCTCTCTGCGCTGAAGGAAGAGCGGGTAATAGCCTCAAAACTCCTGTCGGGGCCCGTACCCTCCTTCAAAGGGGATAGAGCCGCGTTTATCGATGATATCGGCAGGGCGCTTTATGCCTCAAAGATCGTCTCTTATGCCCAGGGATATACGCTTATGCGGGAAGCAGCAAAGGAGTATGGCTGGACTCTGAATTACGGTGGGATTGCGTTGTTATGGCGCGGTGGCTGTATCATCAGGTCAGTGTTCCTCGGGAAGATCAAGGATGCCTTTGATAAGAACCGGGAACTCCCCAACCTGCTGCTGGATCCTTTCTTCAAGGAGAAAGTGGAAGCGGCCCAGGCCGGCTGGCGCAGGGTTGTGGCCACTGCAATCACCAATGGGATCCCTGTCCCAGCCTTCACCACGGCATTAAATTACTTTGACGGGTACCGGTCGGAACGACTGCCTGCTAATATGCTTCAGGCACAGCGGGATTATTTTGGGGCCCACACCTATGAGAGGGTTGACAGGCCCAGGGGTGAGTTCTTTCACACCAACTGGACCGGAAGGGGAGGGGATACCAGCTCCTCCACCTACTCTGTGTAGTCTTGAAGCCGGAGCGTTGAAGGGCAAAAGCACAAAGCCGGTCTGCAGATATGCAGACCGGCTTTGTTTATAATTTGCTCAAAGCTGCCATGGCTGGTGACCGTGTTCCAGCAGGGCAACCTGAATTATCCGTTGAATCCTCCCAGTCGGCTGTAGCTTTCCTGGGCATTGATGTAGAATGCCTTGTACTTGATATAGTGGTTTCCTTTTTTAAATTCCCAGTGTACATTTTTTGCCTTGAATATCTTTCCAATACAGGCTTCAAAGATGAGGGAATAGTTGATCCCGGTGACCTGCTCGGCCTCCAGTATGCTCTTGAATTCCACACTCCTGTCTGCAAAATGACCGATCACCGGAAGGGAATACTTTTTCTGTGCCCTTTTCTTTCTGGCCCCCTCGTTAATGAGTGGCAGCCTCCTGACTTCTGCTTGTTTATTGGACATAGGTAATATTTTTCTCTAATACGTAAATGTATTTCAATTTGTTATGTCTACGGTAAAATTAAGAAAAAAAATAGAAAATAAAGGATGTGGAATTATTAACAAATAGTGTATTTTTGACTCCGGAGGAATTGACAGGTATCCCATGAAGACGTTGATTGCATATTCCACCACGCTGGGGTGCACCGAACAGTGTGCCTCAAAACTTAAGGATGATCTGGGTAGTGGGGTCGAGATGGTCCGGATTGCCCGCAGGCAAAAATACACCCTGGAACAATACGACACTGTCATTATCGGTGGATCCATTCATGAAGGAATGATCCAGCGCTCTGTCTACAAATTCTGTGTGAACAACCTTGAGATCCTGCTGCAAAAGCAGGTGGGTCTTTTCGTCTGTTGCATGGATCCTGATGCCAATGAAAAGGAGCTGATTGACAGGGCGTTTCCGGATGAGCTTGTGGGCCATGCACTTTCAAGCGGATTTTTTGGAGGGGAACTGAACATCAAGAAGATGAATCTGCTACAAAAGATCATGACCCGTAAGGCTGCACGGCTTCAGAAGGAGCCAGACATCGATTTCCAGAAAATCCTTGATTTTGCCCGTAAAATCCAGGAACTCTGATCAGCTCATGATCTCAAGGGAACCATCATACACATGTGAAGTCGGACCGGTCAGGTAGATATCTGTAAAATGGCTGTGGTGCTGCGCATTGAACGCCACATTCATTTTTCCACCCCGTGTGGTGACAGCGTATGAAAAAATGTCAGACTTGAAGTGGAAATAGGAACAAATAGCCGCCGCTGTAACCCCCGTTCCACAAGAAAAAGTCTCAGCTTCCACACCCCTTTCATAGGTTCTGACCGCGATCCTGTTTGAGTTGCTTTCCGGTTCCACAAAATTTACATTCACACCACCCTTGCCGAAACGGGACTGGTTCCGGATCTCTCTTCCTTCATGCTCCACATCAACCTGGTCAAGGCCTGAAACGAATTTTACAAAATGCGGTGATCCGGTATCAAGGAGGTATCCGTCCTCAACCCATCTCAGGCCATCCACATCTTTAAGTTTGAGGCGGATCTCCCCGTTGGGGAGGATGGTGGCGGAGTGCATGCCATCAATGCCTTCAAACCTGGCCTCTAACCCTATGATATTCAGTTGGTGGGCAAAGGCCGTGATGCATCTTCCCCCGTTTCCGCACATGGTGCCTTCGTACCCGTCCGAATTGAAATAACGCATGCCGAAGTCCGGGTGATTTCTCTTCTCCGGACCCTTTTCCAGGATGATAAGACCGTCACCGCCAATCCCGAACCTGCGGTCGCAGATCTGGCGGATCAGCACATGATCAAAATAGGATGTGTCCTGCTTCCGGCCATCAATCATAACGAAATCATTCCCAGCACCATGATATTTTGAAAAATGAACAATCACACCTTCTGTATCGTTAAAAATAGTTAAATTGAAGCTGTTTGTAAATTTTTTTTCATTCCCAACTGTTATCATACTATGAGGCCTGATGACAGGCATGATATTTGACAACAGTGTTCACTGCAAATGTATTAATTAAACGCATAAAAAGATGAAAGTGAGGAGATTCTTCGGGTTATTGACCGTTACAATTCTGGG
>JAHEEC010000031.1:32611-39829 GCA_024640885.1 Bacteroidota bacterium
ACCAGCACGGTAACGGCAGGGATCGTGAGCGCCAAGGCAAGGGGCAATATTTTTAGAACCCAGGAATTCGGAATTGAGTCATTTATCCAGACCGATGCCGCAGTGAATCCCGGCAACAGCGGGGGGGCACTGATCAACACCAGGGGTGAACTTGTGGGGATCAATACGGCCATCGCCTCCAGGACCGGAGCATTTATAGGTTATTCCTTTGCGGTGCCGGTGAGCATTGTAGAAAAGGTAGTCAACGACCTCATGGAATTTGGAGCGGTTCAAAGGGCCATCCTTGGAGTAAATATCAGTGATGTGACGGCAGAGCTGGCAGCCGAGAAGAATCTCGATGTCATTGAGGGGGTTTACATCAGCGGCCTGCGTCCGGAGGGAGCCGCGAGAGAAGCAGGTATCAAAGAGGGGGATGTGGTTATTTCCATCAATGATATACGTGTGAATAGTTCGGCCCAGTTGCAGGAGCAGGTCTCCAAGTACCGGCCCGGTGAAAAAATTAAAGTGGTCGTAAGAAGGGATGGAAAACTGAAACAATTTGATGTGGTTTTGCGTAACCTTGAAGGCAATGTGGAACTTATCAGGAAAGCAGAAGCCATTGACCTTCTCGGAGCCAGTTTTGAACCCGTTTCTGACCGGGATAAAAGATCACTCGGAATCCGGAGTGGATTGAAGGTAACTTCGGTAAAGCCGGGAAAATTCATGAAAGTGGGCATCAAGGAAGGATTTGTTCTTACTTCCGTAAACAAAAAGCCAGTGAATAGTGTTAAGGACATTGCAGACATCTTAAAAAATACTGAGGGGGGAGTTATCATTGAAGGAGTGGATAAGGACGGATCTAAATCGTATTACGCCTTCGGGATGTAAAATATCCTTCACATTACTACCGTTTAATTTCAAAGAAGACCAAACAGGTCTTCTTTGTCATGTGTGGATGCAAATGCTAATTTAAATTGATTAAAGATAAATAAGCAATTAAATTTGCAGGGATTTTTTATAATTTGATTTTGAGGAAAATTACATGAGACAACTAAAGATCACCAAATCTATTACCAACAGGGAAAGTGCTTCATTGGATAAGTATCTGCAAGAGATTGGTAAGGAAGAGTTGATCACTGTCGAGGAAGAGGTTGAGTTAGCTCAACGGATCAAAAAGGGCGATCGTGCTGCCCTTGAAAAACTCACGCGCGCAAATCTGAGATTTGTTGTTTCTGTGGCAAAACAGTACCAGAACCAGGGCCTTAGCCTTCCGGACCTGATCAATGAAGGCAACCTGGGATTGATCAAGGCCGCAGAAAAGTTTGACGAAACTCGGGGTTTTAAATTCATCTCCTATGCCGTCTGGTGGATCAGGCAATCGATCCTCCAGGCCCTGGCAGAACAATCAAGGATCGTACGCCTTCCGCTGAACCAGGTAGGTTCGCTGAACAAGATTAACAAGGCATTTTCGAAATTTGAGCAGGAGTATGAACGTACACCCACTCCGGAAGAGCTCGCTGAGGCATTGGACCTGCCAAAGGAGAAAGTATCGGATACCCTCAGGGTATCGGGCAGGCATGTATCCGTTGATGCACCCTTTGTTGATGGTGAAGACAACAGTTTACTTGACGTGCTGGTGAATAATGATTCACCCAATGCAGACAACACCCTGATTAATGAATCCCTCTCCAGGGAGGTGGACCGGGCACTGGCCACGCTGACCGAAAGGGAAAGGGATATCATCAAGCTATTCTTCGGAATAAGCACCCAGGAGATGACTCTTGAGGAAATTGGCGAAAAATTCGGACTGACGCGCGAACGTGTGCGACAGATCAAGGAAAAAGCAATACGCAGACTTCGCCATACCTCCAGGAGTAAATTACTTAAAACGTACCTGGGGTAAGGAACGTATTTTTAATACCTGAGAAAAGGGGCTCCCATAAAAAAGGGCCCCTTTTTTAATTTTATGAACTTTCCAGCCTGGTGAGGAGGTCCTGGTAGGCATACATTTCATCCCTGTACCGGGCGGCCTCGATGAAGTCCAGCTCCTTCGCTGCCTTCTCCATCTGTTTCCGGGCCAGGTCAATGGCTTTCTCCAGTTCCGCTTTTCCCATATATTTCACCACCGGGTCCGCTGCAATGTCACTCTTGGCCTGATCCGCGTAATAGCCTCCCCGTCCCGGTTCACCCCGGCTGTGGTCGAAGATGGAAACGGTGCTCTTGAAGATCTGGGTGGGTGTAATCTGGTTGGCTTCATTGTAATCCAGCTGTTTCTCCCTCCTCCGGTTGGTCTCATCTATGGTCCTTTGCATGGAGCGGGTCATGTGATCGGCATACATGATCACCTTCCCGTTGAGGTTTCTTGCCGCCCGGCCCGCTGTTTGGGTGAGGGATCGCTCGGACCTCAGGAAGCCCTCCTTGTCCGCATCCAGGATGGCCACCAGTGAAACCTCGGGCAGGTCCAGCCCTTCCCTCAGGAGGTTGATCCCAACCAGCACATCAAAAGTTCCCTTTCTTAGACCTTCCAGGATCTCCACCCGGTCCAGGGTATCCACATCAGAGTGGATATACCGGGTGCGGATGTTTAGTTTGACCAGGTAGGTGGTAAGCTCCTCCGCCATCCTTTTGGTCAGGGTGGTGACCAGGATCCGTTCCTTTTTTTTGATCCTGCTGTTGATCTCCCCGATCAAATGATCTATCTGGTTCATGCTGGGCCTTATTTCAATAACCGGATCCACAAGGCCCGTGGGACGGATCACCTGCTCCACGATGACCCCGCCGCACTTTTCGAGTTCGTAATCAGAGGGCGTGGCACTCACGAACAGGGTCTGGCCGATGAAATTTTCAAACTCATTGAATTTCAAGGGCCTGTTATCCACTGCCGCTGGCAGCCGGAAGCCATATTCCACCAGGTTCTTTTTCCTGGAGTAATCCCCACCGTACATGGCATGGATCTGCGGGATGGTTACATGACTTTCATCAATGACCGTGATGTAATCCCGGGGGAAATAATCAAGCAGGCAGAAGGGCCTTGTCCCCGGGGGTCTTCCGTCAAAATACCTGGAATAATTCTCAATCCCGGGACAGAATCCAAGTTCACGGATCATCTCCAGGTCATAGGTCACCCGCTCCTCGATGCGCTGGGCCTCAATGAGTTTGTGTTCCGACTTGAAGAAATCGATCTGTTTGACCAGGTCATCCTGAATCTCTTCGATGGCTGATTTGATCCTTGTCTTGGAGGTGATGAATATATTGGCCGGGAAGATGACCACCTCCTCGTGTTCCTCGATGGTTTGACCGTCAATGGGATGAATGGATTTAAGGGATTCGATTTCATCACCCCAGAATTCGATCCTGTATGCTTTGTCAGCATAGGCCAGGTGAATATCCACCGTATCGCCCCTGACCCTGAAGGTTCCGGGTTTGAAATCCACCTCGTTTCTGGAATATAGCCCATCCACCAGTTTCCTGAGGAAAACGTTCCTTGTAATGGTCTCTTCCCTTCTGATGCGGACCGTGGAGCTGTGGAAATCATCCGGGTTTCCAATTCCATAAAGACATGATACGGAAGAGATTACGATTACGTCCCGGCGCCCGGACAGCAATGAGGAGGTGGTGCTTAACCTCAGTTTTTCAATTTCATCGTTGATGGAAAGGTCCTTTTCGATATAGGTGTCGGTGACGGGCAGGTAGGCCTCCGGCTGGTAGTAATCATAATAACTTACAAAATACTCCACCGCGTTTTCGGGAAAGAACTGCTTGAATTCGCTGTAGAGCTGAGCCGCAAGGGTTTTGTTATGACTCAGCACCAGCACCGGTCTTTCCAGTTGCTGGATCACATTGGCCACGGTAAAGGTTTTTCCCGAACCGGTTACACCGAGCAGGGTCTGGTACCGGTCACCTGATATGAATCCCTCCACCAGTTGCCTGATGGCATCTGGCTGGTCCCCCGTGGGCTTGTAATCCGATGTCAGTTTAAATTCCATCTACCATTTGAAATCCACGTATATGGGCAGGTGGTCACTGGGACCGCCATAATATTCCGGGCCTCCATAGGTGGAGGAGGGCAATTTTTGCCCGTACCTTTCGCTGTCAAACAGCATCCACTCTTCCTTCAGTATGTGTCCCCGGTCATATCCAGTGGAAAGCCCCTCTGCCTGGTTCAACAGGTTGTAGGAGACCATCACCTGGTCCAGCATGTTCCAGGTCCCCCTGAAGTTGTATGTGCCCTCACCCTTCAGGTTGTGCATATCGTAAAAGAGGTTATAGAGCTCCCCCGGCTGCATATTCCTGCGTTTGTTGAGAGCGGATAAACCATCAATCACGCTGCGGTTGGTGGGCTCATCGTTAAAATCCCCCATAATGATCACTTTTGATCCTGGTTCACGGGATTGCATCAGCTCCAGGTGCTCCTTCAATGTGATGGCATATAAGATCCTTTGTCTTTCTGTTTCCAGCGCTCCTCCGCTCCTGGACTTCCAATGGTTCACATAAATCTGCAGGTTGGAGCCATCCGGCCCGGTGCCGGTCACATGGAGGATCCCCCTGTAGAGATATTCTGGATCCACCGTGTCCCGGATGGGGATATATTCGTGGGACAAGTACCTGAAGAGTGATGGGCGGTAAAGCAGGGCACATTCAATTCCCCTTGGATCCACCCCCTCCTCATGCACGATCCTGTACTGGCCGGGCCTCAGTCCCTGTCGTTCCACAAGGTCTTCCAGCACTTTCCTGTTCTCCACTTCCGCGAGCCCGACCAGGCCGGGCAGTTCTTTCCCTGGCACGGAAAGGATCACCCTGGCCAGATCATCCAGCTTTTTCTCATATCGGTCTGCTGTCCATCTTTTTGATCCTGACGGAGTAAATTCATCATCCTCAAACAACGGGGAGTTGACGGTATCAAAAAGGTTTTCCACGTTGTAGGAAACAACCACAAAGGCATTATATTCATTCTGGGAGAAGGAAAGAGACCAGGAGAGGAGCAGAACAAGGGTGGCAAGGGATACTGTTTTCATGGACAAGGATTGATGTTCGGGGCAAAGATATCAAAACAAAAAAATTGAATTCCTCACAAAAAGGATATATTTTTAGTATATAATGGGACAGAGACATGATGAGCTGCTCAAGCGGATCCGGAAACTGGTCAAACAGAACCAGGATCTGCTGGATGAGAATGAAAAGCTGAAAAAGGCTGTAGCCGAGATCTCGGATCAGAACGAGCTGATGAAATTGCAGCTTAAGGAATCCAGGGTCGCTTTGAAAGAGGGGCTTCCTCCGGAGGAGGAGCAGAGGGGGAGGAAATACGAAATGGCCACAGTCCTGTTTGCCTATATTGGCGGATTCAAAAATCTTAAAGATGAGGCCCAATCGGAAGCCATCATCGACCAGCTGGATGAGGTTTTTATTGAATTCGACAGGATCCTGAAGAAATACCAGATCCAGAAGATTAAAACCATCGGGGATACCTATATGGCTGCCGGGGGAATCCCTGTGAAAAATATCACCAATCCCGTAGAAGTGGTAATTGCAGCGCTGGAGATGAACCAATATCTGAACAAAATGCAGGAGGGCACGGAGAAGCCGTACTGGAAAATGAGCCTGGGGATCCATACAGGACCAGTGACTGCCACTGTTTCGGGATTGCGAAAAATCAGTTACGACATCAAGGGTGACACAGTGAACATTGTGCACAGGATGCAGGGGATCGGGGACAAGGGGAAGATCCTGATCTCGGTGATGACCTATGAACTGATCAAGGAGTTCTTTATCTGTGAATATTACGGGAAGATGCCTGTAAAATATAAAGGGGACCTGGAGATGTTTGTGGTCAGCGGGATCCGGCAGGAATTCTCCAGGGACGGGTTGGGCATTTTTCCCAACAACCTGTTTGATGTCAAATTTAAACTGATCCAGTTCAATGATATCCAGGAGCTGATCCTGGACAAACTGGAAAGCGAATTGCCCGAAAACCTCTATTATCACAATGTAAAACACACGGTGGATGTGGTCACTGAAGTGGAGCTGATCGGCTGGGCTGAAGGACTTGATGATGAAGGGATCCTTTTGCTGAAGACAGCTGCCCTTTTTCATGATGCAGGACATACCGTCTCCTATGATGACCACGAATACCAGGGGACACAACTGGTCAGGGAAACCCTTCCCGGATATGGCTATTCAAAACAGCAGATCAATAAGATCTGTGACATCATCATGGCTACCAAACTCCCTCCTGATCCTTCTGATATTTACGAGAAGATCATATGCGACTCGGACCTGGATTACCTGGGCAGGAGCGATATGATCCCGGTTTCCAACACGCTGTACCGCGAACTGAAGGAGAGGAACCGGATCGGGACGCTGAATGACTGGAACAAGCTGCAGTTGAAATTCATTTCCGGTCACTCCTATTTTACCAAGACTGCACGGAGCCTCAGGGAGGTGAACAAGCAAAAGCAAATTGAGCGCATCAGGAAACTGATCACAGAAGATTAATCAGCGACTTTCCCACAGTTTTAAACGTAAAATCCAATTCCACAGCATGGCACCAAATAAGTTGATCCCCGGCACATTGATCCTGTTCATTTTGTTGACGAATTCCATCCAGGGCCAGGTTCATCCGGTCACGGGGGATCCGCTGGCTCATACATTCTCCATTGTGGCCCGGGATACGGTCACCGGGGAGATGGCTGTGGGGGTGCAGAGCCACTGGTTTTCCGTTGGAACCATTGTTTCCTGGGGGGAGTCCGGTGTGGGCGTGGTGGCCACTCAGTCGTTTGTAAATCCGGCATACGGGCCCGATGGCCTTCAGTTGATGTCAGGCGGCCTTTCAGCCAGCGAAGCCCTTCGGATCCTGGTTGCCGCTGACAGCGGCAGGGATTACCGGCAGGTGGCTTTCCTGGACAGGAAGGGAAACGTGGATGCCTACACCGGGGGCAAATGCATCGCCTCTGCTTCACATCTGACAGGAAATAACTACTCGGTGCAGGCCAATATGATGCTCAATGATGAGGTGGTCCCCGCCATGAGCAAGGCATTCATTGAGCATCCGGACCTTCCCCTTGCCGAAAGGATCCTGCGTGTGATGGAAGCCGCACAGGAAGCAGGGGGGGATATCCGGGGGCGGCAATCCGCCGCATTGATCGTGGTTGGTCCGGTTCCTTCGAAGGAGCCCTGGATGGATAAAAAGATTGACCTCAGGGTGGATGACCATGCAGAACCCATCAGGGAACTGGATAGATT
>JAHEEC010000227.1 GCA_024640885.1 Bacteroidota bacterium
TGAAGGCCAACTCGTTGATGAAGAAGACATCTCCCCTGAAAGAATCCTTCTCGAGGGGCGTAAGTTTGACCTCCACGTTGCTGGCCGAAAGAAAGGAGCGGCCCACCGGGAAGACCAGGTAGTCGCTGTCATGTCCCACGGGTTCCTTTTCACAGGATGAAAGTGAACTTACCGCAAGGAACAGGAGCAGAAAGCGGGATATGATATGACGGTTCATTTGAGTTCGATCCAGAATGATCCCTGGATAATTTTTTAAATACGCTTCAATCGGCTGCAGGCTGTCCGGGCTCTCTTTGCACGGGACCGAAATATTTATCCAGCCAGCCAAGCACTTCGCCGACCATCTTGGAAGTGGGAATAAAATGGTCCGTATCGAAAAGAACCAGCTTCTTATCTTCAACGGGAGTCCCCAGCAGGTCAAAATAAGGCTTGACCGATGTTTCATAGGGGAAGGTGAAATCATATTTTCCATTCAGCATCAGGGTGGGGACTTTCACCCGGCTTATATAATTGAACTCGTCCACTTCCGGAAAGCTCATGGTTTCGCGAAAGCCACCCCTGAGCAGGATGCTGAGCTTAAGACGCTCTTCAACCGCCGGGATCATGGCCCCCAGCCGTGCCCCCCAGCTATCCCCCAGGTAACCGATCCGTTCCATATCAATGTCATCCCGGGTCTCCAGGTAGTCCACTGAGCGGCTGAGGTCCTTCACCCACTTGATGGTGCATTCAGTAAACTGGTGCGACAAAACAGGTGTCTCTGAATTGCAGCTCTGCCCCCTGCGGTCATGGGTCCCCGCGTAGATGGGATAGATGACAGCCCGGCCATTCTTCAGGATATAATAGAGATTCCGGCTGGTGGTGCGATACCCGAATATGGATGAGGTATTTAAGGCATTTGAACCCGGAAAATAAACAAGTGTCTGGTAGGGTGGTACGGCATTCCTGGGGAGGAAAAGATAGGCAAGCATTCGTTCTCCTTCGTAAGCAGCATCAAAGCTTATCTTTTCAAGGATCCAGTCTTCGGGCGATTCATCCCGCTCCTCGACCACACTATTGAGCTCCATTTTGTCGTACAGGAACTGCTTTTTCATGATCTGAAATTCCGCATCCGTGACAGGTACTTCAGATAGGAAGTCCCTTATATCCGCAATCTGGAAAGGCTTAAACACCTCCTCACTGACCCTCTCCCGGTCTTTCATTATAACGCACCGGAACCCGTTTTTCAAAGAGCGGTTAAAAGCCGGGAGCTGGCTTGTGCTTGAGGACATATAACTTACATCATTCCACGCACCTCCCATCACGATCCGTCCTGCAGGGGCACTGTTCCAGCACCACTCCCTTACATTTCCCCCCATGTCGTATGAGCCGAAACAGCTCATTCCCTGGTTATGCCCTGCGGCTTCGGGGCCTTCTCCAGTCATATTGCTCAGGGGCAATACATTGGATCCCATCAGTTCATTGTACCTGAAGATCGTCAGGCCTGCGGCGCTTCTCCAGTGATCCAGCGTCGGAAGGCTTTTCCCGGCAAAGGTGGCGTACGCTGCGGCCTCATACCAGCTGATCCCGTTGACCGGATACTGCTCCTCTCCATCCGGAAAGTCACCCGCTTCCCAGCCGGCCGGGCCGGGCCTGCCGGTCTGATCCGTGAAAAATTCCATGGCCTTTTCAAACGCAAGGGTATCCTGCTCCACCACAAACGGGTATGTCCAGAAGCGTGGTTCACGGTATCCCCCCGCATCCACGAATGCCTTATATTGTTGGTTGGTCACTTCATACTTATCGATATAAAACCCCCACTTCTCAGGGGAGAGATAGTCCCCGGTCAGCTGGTCATTGATCCCTTCCACGAACACCATCCCATCGGGGATTTCACCCTTTTTGTGCAATGTGCGAAATAACGTATCCGTATCTGTGGTAGCCGCGGCATAGGTATCCTCGTATCCATCCATTGCCATTTTCCATCTCAAAATGGTGAAATTGGGCATCTCTGCCTCAATGACCGGAGAGGTTCCCAGGAATATCCATTCACCCTCCACCGCACGGTATTCCTTGTAATAAACGCTGGCACCCGGAGGATCTGTCAGAACGGTAAGTTTCCTGGTGATCAGCGTATCCAGGCGTTGAAATTCGGGATTATCAGGGATGTAGGGGATGACCTGCTGCCGCAAATTAAATGCAGCGACGTGGTCCCAGTCGTGCACCAGGTCCTGCATCTGCGGGAGAACCTCTTCCAGGGCCCATTTGACCTTTGCATTGAAATGCACCCTGCGGATCCCCGTCATGATCAGCAACAGGATGATGACGATGCCGGGAAGGACGAGCCAGCGCCTTCTCCATACCCTGTTAAATATTCTCTGGGACCTTATATCCCCGCTCTTCACAGAACGCTTCGCTTTGTCAGTCTCCTGGTCCTTGCCGAGGTACCATGCCAGGAATATGACCACCGGCAAACCGATCAGCAGGATGACGGAGAGCACATCCCTCACCCGGGAGTTCAACCCGTAATTCTGGATGATATAGTCGGTGATCTCCAGTGCAACCCAGCCACCGCTTATATAGATGAGGAAAGCCTGAACAACCTGGTTGGAAACGATCCGCTGGATGAAATTCCTCTTTTCCATGAGAACTAAAGGTAGATTTTTTGGATTTAAAATCAACAGCGGCGAAACAGAAAATAAAATCACTGAATGCGCCACCTTCTGAATTGCAGTGCAAAAAAGCTTTTATGGCCTATTATTTGTATCTTTGCACCTGTACATTCCAGGGGCTGAAATGGATTTGACAGCGGGTCAAACTGGTATGTAAGCATGCCGAGCGTGGTGATTTGGCTCGATAATCCCAGGTCTCATACTTATAATTGGCAATACTAATTATGCTCTCGCAGCTTAATTTTACTCAGTAAAATTAGCCTAATCCCGGTCTTAGAGACTGAGGACGAGATGTCCCGCTCCTGTTTCCTCCTGGTTGGCAGTAGCATATGGGGCACAAGCAAAGCAAGGATAGCCGTTGAAAAGTCCCGGTTCAGCGGCGAACCCAAAGGGACTAAGGTTCGGGCTTGTAGTCTTTCGCTGGCCCGTTCACGAAAACCAAAGATAGACTAAGCATGTAGAAAGCATATGGGTTTCTCGTTTGGACCGGGGTTCGACTCCCCGCAGCTCCACCAAGAGTACTTAACGTGCCTGACCTCAGAGTCGGGCATTTTTTATAATACCTGTAATACACACATTACCAACATCTACTATACCTTACAAGATGAAATTACGGTCACATCATTTCTAAGATGTTGAGATTTTAG
>JAHEEC010000032.1:0-22040 GCA_024640885.1 Bacteroidota bacterium
ACCCCATCATGCCAGATGCGGTGCCGGGTGACTTCCGCTATGTGGATCATAACGAAGACGGGGTCATCGACAACCTTGACAGGATCCCATACGGGAGCTACACCCCCAAAGTGATGTACTCTTTTAACCTGGGCATCAACTACAGCCAGTTCGACTTTTCAGTGGACATGCAGGGTATCAGCGGCAATAAAGTGTACAACACCAAAAGGGTCAACCGGTTTGGGAACGAGAACTATGATGCTGATTTTGCTGAGAACCGCTGGCATGGAGAGGGCACCAGCAACACCTACCCGTCTGCAGACGTCGCGGGGGGCATGAACGCCAGGCCCAACACCTTCCTGGTTGAATCGGGAGCCTATTTCCGCATCCGGAACATACAGCTTGGGTATACCATTCCTTCAAGCCTGACAAACCGGATCTCGGTGGAGTCCCTCAGGATTTACATCAGTGCACAGAATCCGTTTACCACCTTTTCCTACAACGGGTTCACTCCTGAGATCCCCGGAGGAAGTCCCTCCACAGCGGGGATGGATTACAGTGTATACCCGCTTTCCAGGATCACCTCCTTTGGGATAAGCCTCAATTTCTAACCGATGAAACGTCAAAAAAACCAAAGAATCATGAAAAAATATATCATATCACTGATGATCGCACTGGGATTGCTGGTTTCCTGCAAGGACTACCTCGAGTTCCCGCCCGAAGGTGAGATCCCGCAGGAGCAGTTCTTCCACACCCAGGAAGATGCCCAGAAAGCAGTGAATGCCATGTACGGATACATGCGAAGCTGGGGCATATCGGCCTTCAATTACCTGATCCTTGGATCGATTCCCTCCGATGAGGTGATCAAAGGAAGCAGTGCCGGTGACGGAAGCTGGGCCAATGATTACGATAATTTCCAGCATACCAAAACACAACTTCAGATCCTGGAATTCTGGACCAGCAGGTACCAGGCCATCAACCTATCCAACCAGGTGATCACCAATGTACCCGGCATTGCCATGGATGGAGGGGTGAAGAAAAGGATGATCGCCGAGGCCACTTTCCTGCGTGCCCTACACTATTACTACCTGGTGCGCGCATACGGAGGAGTTCCCCTGATCAAGGAGGTTCCGGCCGGACCGGAAGGACTGGTGAGGACCTCCACCCAGGAGACCTGGGATTTTATCGAGAACGACCTCCGCGCTGCCATCCCGGATCTGCCTGAGACCGTTCCTGCCTCCGAAATCGGAAGGGCCACCCGGTGGGCCGCCAAAGGGCTGCTGGCAAAGGTGCTCATGTACCGTGAGGACTGGAATGCCTGCAAGGAGCTCACGGACGAGATCATCAGGGGACCCTTTGATCTATATCCCGATTTTTACATGCTTTTCAGGCCCGAACAGGAGTACTGCGAAGAATCGCTCTTCGAGATTGTATGCACGCAGGTGTCTGGCGAGGGCAATCTTTCAAACAGCCAGTTCTGCGAAACCCAGGCCGTCAGGGGCCAGTTCGGGTGGGGCTGGTTTGCCCCCACCGATGAGCTGGCAGCAGCCTTTGACGCTGCCGGCGATGTGGTGCGCAAGAAGGTAACCATACACTACAAGGGCGATGTGACCCCGGACGGGGACAGCATTCAGGGCATCGATGTGATGGAAGGGGTGGATATACCACGCTACAACGGAAAGGCTTACGTCCCCTCAAGGTTCGGGTGGTTGAGCGGCGCATACGGCAGTGACCAGAACGTTCGGATCCTGCGCTTTGCCGATATCCTCCTGATCAATGCCGAAGCGGCATTCCACACCGGTGGGGATGCAGCCACCCCGCTGAACAGGGTCAGGGCCCGTGTGGACCTGGGTCCCATCAGCAACCCGACCCTGGAGAATATATGGGAAGAGAGGCGGCTGGAACTGGCCGGTGAGCAGGACCGTTACTGGGACCTGCTCCGTACAGGCAAAGCAGCGTCGGTGCTGGCAAAATACGGTTTTCAGACCGGGAAACATGAGCTCTATCCAATTCCGCAGACTGAGGTGGAACGCAGCGGGAACCAGTTGATCCAGAATCCCGGCTGGTAAGGGGGGCAAACTTCTACTAATATGAGAGAATCCATTCATATGAGATCTCCGTTGCCAGTGATGCTGCTCGCTTGTTTCATGGCGATGCTCTCCTGCAACCCAGCCGGAAGCGAAAGAGGGAACGGACAGGTGGTGATGCCTCAACTCACCGATCAGCAGCTCCTGGATACCATCCAACAGAGGACCTTCCAGTACTTCTGGGACGGTGCAGAACCTCTCTCCGGGCTTGCCAGGGAGCGGTTCCACGTGAATGGGATCTATCCCGAAAATGATAAAAATATCATCACTTCGGGCGGCTCCGGATTCGGACTGATGGCCCTTGTCGTGGGTATGGAGCGCGGATTTATTACCCGGACCGAGGGGATCGCGCGGTTGGAGCGGATCACCGGTTTCCTGGAAACATGCGACCGGTTCCACGGGGTATGGCCCCACTGGCTTAACGGGGAAACCGGGAAGGTGAAACCCTTCAGCCCCAGGGACAATGGCGGTGACCTGGTGGAAACGGCTTACCTGGTCCAGGGTCTGATCACGGTACGGGAATACCTGGATCCGGCGGATGAGAAGGAGGCCTCCCTCAGGGAGCGGATGACCGGCCTGATCGACGGGGTGGAGTGGGACTGGCACCAGAAAGGCGGAGAACCGGTGCTCTACTGGCACTGGTCACCCGACTACGGCTGGGAGATGAATCACCAGGTGAGGGGATACAACGAATGCCTGATCACCTACGTGCTGGGAGCCTCCTCGAAAACCCATCCCATTTCAACGGATGCTTATCACCAGGGATGGGCCCGGGGAGGGGGAATCAGGGGCGAAAATTACATGTACGGCCTTTTACTGGATATGAACCACCACGGGGATACGGCATACGGGGGACCGTTGTTCTGGTCCCATTACTCCTACCTTGGTCTTGATCCCAGGAACCTGGAAGATACCTACTCCCGGTACTGGCAGCACAACGTGAACCATGTGATGATCGATTACCTCTATTGTGTGGAAAATCCACACCAGTACAAAGGATACGGGGAGAATTGCTGGGGACTGACAGCCAGCTATTCGGTCAACGGTCAAGCGCTGGAGGCCCCCCGGGAAGAGCAGGTGAAAATGGCCAATTCACTGCCTGCGGGATATTCCGCCCACAGCCCGGCCAGGGATCTGGGGGTAATTTCACCCACAGGGGCACTCTCCTCATTCCCCTATGCGCCGGAAGAGGCCATGAAGGCCGCCCGTTATTTTTATGATTCCCTGGGCACAAGGCTTATGGGGCCCTATGGCTTCTATGATGCCTTTAGCCTGGATTGCGACTGGTTCCCCCAACTCTACCTTGCCATCGACCAGGGGCCCATCGTAGTGATGATCGAGAACCACAGGAGCGGTTTGCTCTGGGAACTCTTTATGAGGAACCAGGATGTGCGAGACGGGCTCACGAGGTTGGGATTCAGTTATGAAGAAGAGCATCCTGAGAATTAAACAGATGAATTTTAAAGCATCATATACCGCACTGATATTAATCCTTCTGGCCCTGGCGGGACCGGGAAGGCTCGGGGCACAGACCTACCTCTATTTCCAGGACAGCCCCGATCCCGGCTACTATGAATACAGCTGGATGGAGCTGACCGCCCCCAGTGAACTGGAACGAAAGCAGGAACCAGACCTGCGCAGGTTTCCTGTGGAGTCGGTGATCCCGGCGCAACAGGGAGTAAATTCACTGAGGCTGAAATGGAGATCAGTGGAGGGGGGAAACTGGTATGCCATTGCCGCCGGAACCGGATGGACGGAAAAGGATATCAGCGGAACCGATACGCTGGTTCTCTGGGCACAGAGTCAGGAGGGGATTGCCGGTGCGGACCTACCCTATATTTTCGTGGAGGACATCACCAACCGGAAGAGCGTCTTCCTGTCCCTGTCCGACTGGTCAGGCGATCTTTCCGGGGGTAAATGGAGCCGGATCGCCGTTCCCATGTCATCCTTCCTCCAGTCGGGTGACGGAGTGAACTATACGGTTATCAAGACCATCGGGTTCGCACAGCACCTGGCCGACGGAGTGGAACATACCCTGCTCATCGATAATATGCGGGTTAACAAGGGGGATGGAGCATTCCCACCGGTATCGGTCCCCCAGGGGGTGAAGGCAACCGGGTACGAGATGCATGTGGAAGTTTCCTGGGAACTGAACCCGGAAACCGAAATAAACGGATACCAGGTGGAGCGCTCCCTGGATGGAGGATCCACCTTCATCACGGTCAAACAGGTGAATAAGCTCACCCCAGTCTACACAGACTGGGTGAAGGAGCTGGGCGATACGGTGGAGGCAGCCTACCGGGTGAGGGCCCTGAACGGGGCCAATGAACCCTCCGGAGCCTCCGGGGTTGTTTCAGCATCCACCCGCATCATGACCGATGAGGAGTTGCTGGACATGGTGCAGCAATATACATTCAGGTATTTCTGGGATTTTGCCCACGAAGCATCGGGCATGGCACGGGAACGGAACAGCTCCGGTGACGCGGTCACCTCAGGCGGATCCGGTTTCGGATTAATGGCTATTCCTGTGGGGATCGAACGGGGATTCATCACCCGCCAGGAGGGCGTGGAGCGGATCCTGAAGATGCTCGATTTCCTTTCCACGGCCGACCGGTTCCATGGAGCCTGGTCCCACTGGATCAACGGGAACACCGGGAAGGTGATCCCCTTCGGCACCAATGACAACGGGGGCGATATCGTGGAGACCTCGTATGTGGCGCAGGGCCTGCTTACCATCAGGGCCTATTTCGACGGTGTGAGCGCCGAAGAGCAGCAGATCGTGCAGTTGGCCACCCAGCTGTGGGAAGGCATCGAGTGGGACTGGTACCGGCGCGACGGCTCCTCCCACATCTACTGGCACTGGTCACCCAACCTCGGATGGGTGATGAACATGCAGGTGCGCGGATGGAACGAAGCGGCAATCGTTTACCTGCTGGCCATTGCCTCCCCCACACACGGGGTGCCCGCAAGCCTGTGGCACACCGGTTGGGCGGGAAGCTCAAACTACACAAACGGCAAGAGCTTCTATGGTCACAAGCTTTACGTGGGCTGGGATTATGGAGGGCCCCTCTTTTTTGCCCAGTACTCCTTCCTTGGATTTGACCCGGGTGACAAGGCCGATGACTATGCCAATTACTTCGACCAGAACCGCAACCATTCACTGGTGCACCAGGCCTACTGTGCCGACAATCCCAAGGGGTTTGCAGGCTACAGCGAAGATTGCTGGGGACTCACCGCCAGTGATGACCCCGACGGCTACATGGCCCATGAGCCCAACTCCTCCAGGGACAATGGCACCATCACCCCCACTGCCGCCCTCTCCTCCTTTCCCTACACACCGGAGGAGTCCATGCGTGCACTGAAACACTTTTACAGGGAACTGGGGGCCAGGAGCTGGAGTTGGATGGGCTTCCTGGATGCCTTCAACGAAACCCGGAACTGGTGGGCAGACTCCTACCTGGCCATTGACCAGGGGCCCATCCTCCTGATGATCGAGAATTACAGGAGCAGGCTTCTCTGGGACCTCTTCATGTCAAACCCCGAGATCCAGCCCATGATGGATGCCATCGGATTCAGGTCGCAGCCCAACAGTACCGGACCCTTACCGGTTGAAATGCCAGGAGAGGAACTTTCTGTCTTCCCGAATCCTTCCTCTGGAGGATTCCAGCTTGAATTTAGAACCATGCAGAGAGCCGTCGTCTCGCTGGATATTTATAACCTGCTGGGCGAAAAGATCGTGCAGGCCCTCCATGGTGAGACCCTGGAACCTGGAAGCCACCGCCTGGAGGTCAATGAAAAGCAACTCTCATCCGGGATCTACCTGGCCCGGATCACCCTGAACGGGCAATTATACAGTACTTCAAGAATCATCATTGAATAAGAACCTTAAAAATCACAGAAAGGAGGTATTTAAAAGAAGACCAAAAATTAGTTTCTTAAAAACAAATTGAGTTTAATAAATTATGAATGAACACGTTATGTCAAACTTAAATTTTTAACTATGAAAACAATCTTTACTTTTATTGCGCTTGCCGTATTTGCAGTGGGTTTAAATGCCCAGTACGGGTTTCCCATCACTTTCGAAAAGGGTGGGGAGCTGGCTGTCTGGACCCAGTTTGCTAATGCGGGTGATGCAGCGGAGAACATGACCATGGTGGAGAATCCTGACAAGACCGGGATCAATACATCTGACAGCTGCATCAAGTTTATCGTGCTGGATGCTGCCGATCAGTGGGCCGGTGCATTTTCGAGTGCCTATGGGGCCTATCCCATCACCGAAAGCAATTCCATCATGGAAATGATGCTCTACAAAGACAAGGTCAGCCGTGCCTGTCTGAAAGTGGAAGGCGACGGGGATCCGCTGGAGATGTTTACCGAGAACACCAAGACCGGCGAATGGGAATTGCTCACTTTTGATGCCAGTTCACAGGTTGGGAAGACCCACACCGTGGTTGTATTCTTCCCTGATTTCCCTGCAGATCCAAGGACCAGCGGAGGTACAGCTTACGTGGACAATATCCAGTTCCAGAGCGGGTGGACCTATGTAAGGGAGGTGAACGGATTGGAAATCAATGTATATCCCAATCCTACCGCCAACGAGCTCACAGTGAAATACCCCCAGATGGAGAGGATCACCATTTCAAACATGGTGGGACAAACCATCAGGTCAGTGGATTTCCAGAACGTTGATTTCAGGAGGGTGGATGTTTCCGATCTCAGGCCGGGCGTTTATTTCATCAGCGTCGAAGCCAATGGTGACAAGGTAAGCTCCAAATTCATCAAGAAGTAGTCATCGGTTTTCAAATTTTATCGCCCCGGCCTCATAGGCCGGGGTTTTTTTTAACTGGCCAACAAACTGGATTTTTTGATTCAATCCGCCTATCTTCCTCAACAATATAGCTCCCCGGCGGTTAACATTAAAACCCTAATTAGCTTAATATGGAAAATCTACAACCAACACTCGAAAGAATCTATGGCCTGGTGGTCCGCTACGGCATGAAATTCGTCATGGCCATCGTGGTCCTGATCCTGGGGCTGATCGTCATCAGGTACATCACCCGGGGAATTGTGAAGGTCATGAGAAAGGGGAACGTGAATGAATCCCTGATCCCTTTCCTCAAATCCCTCACCAATATCCTGCTGAAGGTCATGCTGGTGATCAGCGTCATGGGCATGGTGGGGATCCAGATGACCTCCTTTATTGCAGTGCTGGGTGCAGCGGGACTGGCCGTGGGACTGGCACTCCAGGGCACCCTGCAGAACTTCGCAGGCGGCGTGATGATCCTCCTTTTCAAACCCTACGAGGTGGGTCATTTCATCGAAGCGCAGGGATTTATGGGTACGGTGAAATCGATCCATATCTTCACCACCGAGTTGCTGACACCGGATAACCGGAAGGTGATCATCCCCAACTCCCCCCTTGCCACCGGGTCCATCACCAACTTTTCAGCCATGCCCACGCGGCGAATCGATTTTTCATTCGGGATCGGCTACGGGGATGATATCGATAAAGCCAAGGGGATCCTGCTGGAGATGGCCCGGAAGGATGAACGGGTCCTCAAGGAAGAAAATCCTCCCCAGGTCATGGTGGAGGCACTGGGCGACAGTTCAGTGAACCTGAAACTGAGGGTTTGGGTGAAATCGGAGGACTACTGGAGCCTCTTCTTCGATACCACGGAAGGTGCCAAGAAAAGGTTTGATGCATCGGGGATCTCCATTCCGTTTCCCCAGCGGGACGTGCACCTCTACAACCACAAATAGTTGCTCAATCCCGCCGGGGCGGGATTTTTTTTATCCCTTTCCGGTCCAGGTATCCCTCAGGGGAACGGTCCTGTTAAAGACCAGCCTGCCGGGCGTGGTGTCGGGATCCAGGTTGAAATAGCCCAGGCGCTGGAACTGGAAATGATCCAGGGGATTGGCATCCTTAAGGGAGGGCTCCACATAGCCAGTGATCACCTTGAGGGAGTGTGGATTGAGAAAATCCATGGGGCCTTTATCCCTGTGACCTGCGGGGTCAGGATCGGTGAACAACCTGTCATACAACCTCACCTCGGCTTCCACTGCATGGGTGGCCGAAACCCAGTGAAGAGTCCCCTTCACCTTCCGGTTCGCCTCAGGTCCCCCGCTGCGGGTGGCTTCGTCATAAGTGCAGTATACCTCTGTGACGTTGCCCTCAGCATCCTTTTTATAATCTTCGCACTTGATGATGTAGGCCGATTTCAGCCTCACCTCCCTCCCCGGTCCAAGCCGGAAGAATTTGGAAGGAGGATCCTCCATGAAGTCCTCCTGCTCGATGTAGATCTCCCTGGAGAACGGTATGGTGCGGCTCCCCATGGACTCGTCTTCCGGATTGTTGACCGTTTCCATCGCCTCGGTTTTCCCTTCGGGATAGTTGGTGATGATTAATTTCAGCGGGTTCAGGACCGCCATGACACGGGGAGCTTTCTTGTTCAGATCCTCCCGGATGGCGAATTCCAGAAGGCCCACATCATTGTTGGCCATCACCTTGGTATACCCGATGCTGTCGTTGAAGTTCCGGATGGATTCGGGGGTATATCCCCTCCGGCGAAGTCCTGTGAGCGTGGGCATCCTGGGGTCATCCCACCCCTTCACCAGTCCCTCCTGCACCAGGCTCAGCAGCAACCGCTTGCTCAGCACCGTATAGGTGAGGTTCAGCCGGTTGAATTCGGTTTGCCTCGGGCGGTAATCCCCGGTCATCAGGTGTTCCACCAGCCAGTCATAGAGCGGCCGGTGCACCTCGAATTCAAGGGTGCAGAGGGAGTGGGTCACCCCTTCAAAGTAGTCCGATTGCCCGTGGGCAAAATCATACATGGGATAGACCTTCCAGGCATCACCCGTGCGGTGGTGCGGATGGAAAAGGATCCGGTAGATCACCGGGTCACGCATGTGCATATTGGAGGAGGCCATGTCGATCTTTGCCCTCAGCACCCTGGAGCCTTCGGGAAATTCACCGGCATTCATCCGGTGGAACAGCTCCAGGTTCTCTTCCACGGAACGGCCCCTGAAAGGGCTGCTGGTCCCCGGTTCGGTGGGCGTTCCCTTCTGGTCGGCCATTTCTTCCGATGACTGGTCATCCACGTAGGCCAGGCCCTTTTTGATCAGCTCCACGGCAAAATCGTAGAGTTTTCCAAAATAATCTGAAGCATAATATTCCCGGTCTTCCCAGTCGAAACCCAGCCACCTGATATCCTCCTTAATGGAGTCGACATACTCCACATCCTCCTTGATGGGATTGGTGTCGTCGAAGCGCAGGTTGCATTTGCCCCCGTATTTTTTAGCGATGCCAAAATCGAGGCAAATGGCCTTGGCATGCCCGATATGAAGATACCCGTTGGGTTCCGGAGGGAACCTGGTATGGACCCTGCCGCCATCTCTTCCCTGGCGCAGATCTTCTTCCACAATGGCCTCAATGAAGTTAAGGCTCTTCTTTTCGCCGGGTTCTTCTTTATGATCTGTCATTATTATTTCCTTTAAGCGTCACAAAATTAATAAATTTGCAAAGGTAACGACACTTTGAACCAACCTATCGGCACATGGGCAAGATTGTAATCGAAGAGATGGAGTTCTACGCTTTCCACGGACATTACCAGGAGGAACAGATCGTGGGGAACCGATTCCTGGTGGACCTTGAAATCGAAGCAAACCTTTCGGCTCCCGCACAGTCGGACCAGCTGGCGGATGCGGTGAACTACCAGCAGGCCTATCAGATCATCAAAAAGGAGATGCGCAGGAAGAAGTCCAACCTGCTCGAGAATATTGCCAGCCGCATCCTGGATGCACTCTTTGCAGAGATGGAGGGAATTGAAAAGGCCACCCTGAGCATCAGGAAAATGCACCCGCCCATGGGCGGGCCTATCAAGTCGGTGGGGATCACGATGACCAGGAAATATGGGTCTTAAAAAATGCCAGAAATGCGGATCGGAGTTCCCCTGCGAAGGCGACGGGGATTGCTGGTGTGAGGGTGTTCAGATCCACAGGGCCAGGATGGTGGAGATCCTGGAGCGCTATACAGATTGCATCTGTCCGGCCTGCATGAAAGAATACGAGGCCAGGGAGTGATCCTTTCAGAATTTTTGCCTGTAAGCCAGCCTGAACACCTGCGTTTCGTAATAGTTCTCGTAAAGCACATTGAAACCATCCCCGGCGATCTCCTGCCGGATACCGAAACGGTTGAACAGGTCGCTTGCCGAAAATGAAAGTTCCCCCTTGCCACTGAACAATTTCTTTTTGATCCCCAGGTCCATGGACCAGCGGGAAAGTTGCTCACCCTGTGGAATGTTCCTGGGGGCATAATAGATCCAGGTGGCCTGCGCTTCCATCTGCCAGGGGAGTGTAAGCTGTCCGCTGATCTTTGCATCCCAGGTCAGGGTTTGGGTCCGGGGAATGGTAAAGGGCCTGGGATAGGGAAACAACATCTCTCCCGTATGTGCGTCAATGACGATCCTGTAGCCATTAAAACTGCCGGTAAGCTTCAGCATCTCCCCCACCGCCTGGGTAAGGATCAGCTCGGTACCACTTTGGGTAGATCGTCCTACGTTCTGGTAGATCTTATTGACGATCTCATACTGTGTATTGGTGGTATCCACACTGTAGATCCTGGTAAAATAATCCTGGATGATCCGGTGGTAACCCGCGATGAACAGCGATCCTGTTTCCCAGTTTTTCCTGAATGCTGCCTCAACGGTCTGGGTAAACTGGGGCCGAAGGTATGGATTCCCCACTTTCAGCAGCTCCGGATCGTCATACTTGGGAAAAACCCTTAGCTCGGGCTCCCCCGGCCTGTCTACCCGCTGGTTGTAAAAGAGGGAGAGCCTGTGATCCTCATTGAATTTGAAGGTCAGCCTCACGTTGGGGAATAGCCTGAAATAACTGTATGAATCATTTTCAGCATAATAGATGTTCTCCGGGGCAAGGTCATAGAAAACCCCTGTATGCTCGGCACGCACCCCCGCTTCTAAATCAAACCGGGGCATCTCCCTTACAAAATTCAGGTAGCCTGCATAGATATCTTCACCCCAGTCTGACCAATCCCCCAGTCCGGGATAGATGATGGTTTGTTCACCCGGTGCCACCTCATAGGTGACTGGGAGCCGTCGTACCTGGATCTTGGCCCCCGCCTCGAACCTCCCGTGCTTCAGGGGTCTTTCATAATCCACAGAGATACTGGAGGTATGCTCGGTGGCCACAATATGGGTGGAATCAACCGACTGGCGGATGGAGGAGCTGTCGTTCAGGTAATAGGATTCATCCTCCCATCCTTTGGTGTACTGTGCGCTTGCGCTGAGCACATGTCCGGGCTCCACGAACCTGTGGGTGTAGTGAAGCATGTAATTCATGTACCCGGTGATTTCGAATTCCCGCCAGGTCCAGTAGCGCATGCGCTGCATCCGGTCAAGGTCAATATAGGGAACCTGGGCCGTATCGGTGTGGCTCTCGTAGTCGTAGATGGCCGAAAGGGTGAACTGGTCCCTGTCAGTCACCATCCAGTCCACTCCCCCGTTGAGGATATAACGGGTCTGGGTCCTGTTTTCGGGAACCTGGGAGAGGGTGGAGGTGCCGTCATCATAGTGCCTGGTGGTGAACTCATTGTTGGGCAGCGCCCGCTGGTGAAGCATCTCGGACCGCATGAAAATCCTGAGTTTTTCACGCTTGTAATCAAGGCTCAGTGAAGGGGTGTATTTGGGGTTGACCGCATAGCTGCCCAGGTGCGTGGGCAGGTCGCTCTTCTGCGGGGTCAGGTTGCCCAGGCCGAAGGTGAATCCGGCATCCCCGTGAAATCCTGACTCCTTCTCCTTCCTGTAGATGATATTGATGATTCCGGCCATGCCTGCCGCATCGTATTTGGCCGAAGGGTTATTGATGACCTCGATCTTCTCGATGTTGCTGACCGGGATATTGTCCAGTCCCTTCTGGTTTCCAAATCCTGTGATGCTTGACTGCTTGCCGTCTATGAGGACCGCCACACGGTCACTTCCCCTCAGGATCACCTTTCCCTCCTGGTCCACTGTCACCCCGGGCAATCCACGCATGGCATCCAGGACCGAGCCCCCTGACTGGGCCAGCATGTCATCCATCTGGAATGTCGATTTTTCCAGTCCGCCCGAGGTGATGCTTTCCCGGCCGACCACGGTGACCTCATCCAGCTCGGTGGAAGCTGCGGACAAACGGAGCTCCCCCAGGTCATACACCGTGTTTAGTTCACCCACATGCACCTGTTCATCCATGGGCGTGTACCCCATAAAACTGCACCTCAGGATGTAATCACCCCGGAACTCCCCGGCAAGGATAAACCTTCCTCCCGTTCCCGAAATGGTCCCTGCAACGATGACCGAATCGGCCCTTGACAACAGGGCCAGGGAGGTAAATTCCAGCGGCTCACGTGAATCGTTATCAACTACTTTACCTGATATGGTAACCTGAGTGAATCCCGCGCTCGCCTGGCTTAATACCCATAGGATGAATAGTATTTTTTTCAATTGTCGAATCAATAGAGGTGGTTGTATGTTTCTGCCCTTTTTATAGTTCAAGGGTCACCAGCACCGGCAGGTGGTCCGAGAAAAAAGAACGGTCCCTGGAGTCGGTCAGCGCTCCATACCGCAGCACCCTGGTGCCCGGCGATACAAAGACGTAATCGATTCGCTTCTCGGGCGGATCGTCATAGGTGAATCCATGGTAGGTGGCCACCGAACCATATGCAGGTTGCTGTGATATTTCATAGGCGTCCCCCATTTTTTCCCGGATCACCCCGATGGGAGCCGATTCCGGGGGCAGGTTAAAATCACCGCACAGAACCACCGGATCCTTCCATGCTGAGATCTCCCCGATCCTTCGAAGGATCAGTCCGGCCGATTCCTTCCTGGCCACCTCACCCACATGGTCGAAATGGGTATTGAATACAAAGAAGACCTTCCCCGTGGGACGCTCCTTCAGCCTCACCCAGGAGCAGACCCTGCGGCATGCCGCATCCCAGCCAAAACTGCATTGCCCGGGGGTCTCTGACAACCAGAAAGTTCCACCCTCCAGCTTCTCAAACCTTGTGTGGTCATAAAAAACAGCGGAAAATTCCCCCTCCCGTATTCCGTCATCCCTTCCCACTCCCTCATAGCTGTATCCTGGAAAAGCGGCCTGCAGGTCATCCATCTGACCCGGCAGGGCCTCCTGCACACAAAAGATGGCAGCCCGGTGAAACCTGAAAAGAGCGGCCACATCCTCCTTGCGGTGTGGCCAGGCATGCTCGCCATCCCCCGGGGTATTCATTCGGATGTTATAGGTGATCAGTTCAACGGGTTGCTGGGCCATGATCCCGGTGGCCCATATCCATATACAAATCACTAAAAGTTTTCTCATATGATCCCAATTTAATTGTTTTCAGAGGGGCATGTCGAGCCAGAAATATTGTCCAAGTCCCACACCGAAAACCAGGATTCCCATTACCCCGTGTAACACAGCAGTAAAGAGGACACTCCTGGTGAGCAGGTACACCCTTGCAAAATAGAGTCCGCCGATAAAGGTAATGATCATGGAGACGGGATCATAATATACAATATGCAAAAAGGAGAATGAGATTCCGCTCATGACCACAAACTGCCACTCCTTCCGGAAGAGGCCGTTGTACCTCCGGTAAAGGAAGGTGCGGTAAATGATCTCCTGCCCGAATGCGGAGAAGACGGGGTAGAAAATGCACATGGCCACGAAGATCCAGGGGTGGGCCCTGGGAAGGTTGAAGAGGTTTTGCGGTTCGAAAAGCCATACATAACCCACCATTAAACTGGCGCTGATGAGCACGATCCATCCATTCCTGGCCAGGGTTTTTAACGAGATGTCCCACCTGAAGAGCTCCCTGAACCTGAAGTCGGTGGTATACCGGAGCACTAAAAAAATAAAACCCAGCACCGGCAACACGATGATGCTTGGATGGATAAAATTCTTATCCAGGTAGATCAGAAGCGGGATCCCGAAAAAGAGGATGAGCAGTTCCGGGATGCGCAATAGAAGCTTTCCGTTGGTGAGAGTATTCCCCATGTTTCCTGTGGTTAAAGATAATCCAAATTTATCTTAACTTGTCGTTTAATCCCTGCCCGACTTGTACATCTATGAGAAATATAATTTCAGGGTTTTTACCCTGATGATGGCCCTGATGACCGCCATGTTCCTGGGCTTTTCAGAATTTATCGGTGCCGCGGTTTCGATCCTGATCGGGGTGCTGGTCACATTCTCCTACCAGGGGATCAGGATCGATGCGGAGCATCGCCGGTTCATGAAATATGACCGCTTCCTCAGGCTGAGGATCGGCCGGTGGGAAAAGATGTCAACCCCATCCTATGTGACCATCGTGCGGATTAACCTGAGTGCCATTCGCACCATGGCTTCACCCATGGTGATGCCAGAAGGTAAAAAGGGTGCCAGGGCTTACAAGGTAAACCTGGTGGTCGAGGGAGAAGAGCGGTACATTCACATCTGCAGGGGATCTCTGCAGAAAATGACTTCCGAGGCCCTGAGATTGGGCAGGCACCTGAACCTGCGAGTATTGGATTACTCAACCCATGAAAAGAGATGGATTCTTTAATTTGCTAATCTTTTTGAGTAGCAAGCAAAAGGGGGCCTCCTCGCGGACAGCCCCCATTCGAATATGAATCATTCAATGCTAGAACCAGATGCCCAGGGAAATGATCCACTGGCTGGGTCTTGCATCCAGTGTAAAAGGCTGTCCTCCTACGTTGAGGGTCTCTCCTAGCTTGCTCAGTGAACCCTCATACCTTGCATCAAGCGAGAGCTTGCTGATATCCACCCCGAGCCCGGCCTGGAAACCCCAGGTCATGGCGCTGGTAAAGATCGTATAGTCGGGTTGGATCTGGGTCAGGTCATTGGTCTCCTTCAGCACGAACGATCCCACCGGACCCGCATTGATCCTCAGTGGCCCAAGTTTCACGCCTACCAGGACCGGCACATCGATCCTGCTGAAATTTACATTCAGTACCTCCGTGGCACCGCCCGCCTGGATCTGTTCTATGGTACCTCCGCCCGCATTGAAATAGAGTTCGGGCTGGATCAGGAGCATGGCTATTTTGATGCGGGTCTGTAAACCCACATGATACCCCATCACCCCGTCCCCTGTAACCAGGTCATAGGCTCCCGAAGGACCTGTAATGCCTGTAATGTCTTCAATTTTAAGCGAGGAAAACCCCACCCCGGCTTTGATCCCGTATTTGAACATCTGGGCCTCCGATACGGAAAATATAAGTAGGGACGCTGCCAGTACTACAATCAGCTTTTTCATAATGATTCTGTTTGGTTGACACTTAATCTGACTATTTAACGGCAAATTAGCGATTTTGGTTGCATAAAATCCTTATAAATACTGGATCTTTTCAACTGATGGCCTCACGCTCTGCCAACTCCCGGATCACAACGGAGGCCAGTGTGCAACCGAAGATGGCCGGAATAAAAGAGCTCGTTCCGACTGTTGATTTTTTATTTGATTCCCCCTCCACCGGGATAATCATTTCCGGGGGAACCTGTTCGGAGGAGAAGACCACCCTGAACCCGCCTTCCACGCCAAGCTTGCGCAGCTTTTTTCGCAGGATATAGGCCAGCCGGCAATTATAGGTTTCCCCAAAATCGGCCACCCTGACCAGGGAGGGATCCAGTTTCCCGCCGGCTCCCATGGAACTGGTCAGGCTGAGACCACGGTTCACCGCATGATAGATCAGGTAGATCTTGGGAGAAAGGGTATCGATGGCATCCACCACGTAATCAAAGGGGGGGGCAAGGATCTCAGGGATGCGCTGCTCACGGATAAATTCATTGAGTACGGTCAGGTGAAGGCCCGGATTGATCTCAAGCAACCGTTCTCCCATCACCTCTGCTTTGGATCGTCCCAGGTTACTGTGGAGGGCCGGGATCTGCCGGTTCATGTTGCTGGGCTGTACCACGTCACCATCCACAATGGTCATGCTTCCCACGCCGTTCCTGCAAATCATCTCTGCAGCCATGGCTCCCACTCCGCCCATGCCCACCACAAGGACATGGGCATCACGGAGCCTTGCATATCTCTCCTCACCGAGCAACTGGATGGATCGCTCCTGCCAGTCGGGGTGTGGACCGGTGCCATTCATAAGTTAGGGATCAAAATAGCTCAGAAAACCTGGATAGCGAAGCCCTGGCATTTTCAAAGATCTGCAACCTCAGCTGATCCATGGTGATCCCTTTCACTTCGGAAGCGAAGTGATAGATCTCCCTGATGTCCAGGTCGCCTTCGTCGGTCTCCAGGAATAATTTTTCCACCGGGACCGCTACCAGGGATTCCACGATCTTTGAGTGTTCCTTGGCAATGGCCTCCCCGAAGGAGATCATGAATCCCGCCTTCAACAGCGATTCGGCCATCTTGGGACTTCCGTTGTAACCGTGAATGATCATCGGGACCACCGGTTTCTGGGCCTTCATGAAGTCAATGACCTCGTTGAAGGCTTTTACCACGTGAAGAACCACCGGAAGATCGGCAAACTCGGCAATTTCCACCTGCGCTTCGAATATACGCATCTGGTGGTCCAGGGGGGCCTTGATGGACTTGTCGAGCCCTATTTCCCCAATTGCAAAAACATTTGGATTCTCGGTGGCCAGCCTCACTTTATTGAGGGTATCCCGGTCATCCACCTTGCCCACGTTGTAGGGGTGCATTCCCACCGAATAATAACCGTTCTCGATATCATCGGGAGGATAATCTTTTGCCATCAGGTTCATCATCACCCATTCCTGGATGTTATTGGCCTGCCGGTGTCCGTGGATGTTGATAAAGATCTTGTTTACTTGCTGCATGTCTCCTGGTTTTTGATATTACCCTGTGATCTGTTCGGTTCCGTTTTTCATCCTGCGGACCACTTCCTCTTTTCCGAGAAAAGCCGCCAGTTCAAAGAGGCCGGGTCCGGTGGCCTCTCCGACCAGCAACAGCCTCCACACATTCATGATGGTTCCCATGCCCCAACCCTGATCGCTGATCACGCTTCTGACTGTAGATTCAACACCCTCCACGGTAAATGGTTCACACGCCTGGAGTCTCTCCCAGAGCAGTTTCATCTGGCCGGGGGTATCTTCTTTCCACCTCTTTTTAATCACTTCCGGATCATAGGAGGAGGGAGCCTCGAAGAAGAACCATGACTGGTCCCACACTTCGTGGATAAAATTGATCCTGGGTTTGATGACGGGGATCAGGGTCTCCAGCTGGCTCTTGTCACAACGGATCCCTTTTACTTCAAGCGCCTCCCTGAAGGCACCCCCCAGCTCACGGTCAGGAGTCATTTGAAGGTGCTGGTGATTGAACCACCTTGCCTTTTCAGGGTCAAAACGTGATCCCGATCTACCCACCTTCTCCAGACTGAATTCAGAAATCAATTCTTCAAGGGTAAAGAGTTCCCGGTCTGTTCCCGGGTTCCATCCCAGCATAGCCAGCAGGTTGATGCAGGCTTCAGGCTGGTATCCCTCTTCCCTGTACCCCGGGGAGACCTGGCCGGTTTCGGGATCTTTCCATTCAAGCGGAAACACTGGGAAACCACCTTTCTCTCCATCTCTTTTGCTCAGCTTGCCCTTTCCGGTGGGTTTAAGGATTAACGGGAGGTGTGCAAATTGCGGCATCAGGTGTTCCCATCCCAGGGCCTTGTAAAGGGAAACGTGCAGGGGCAAGGAAGGCAGCCACTCCTCCCCGCGTATTACATGTGAGATGGCCATCAGGTTGTCGTCTACCACATTGGCCAGGTGGTATGTGGGCATCCCGTCCGATTTGTACAGGATCTTGTCATCCAGGGTAGAGCTGTTTACACTGACCTCTCCCCGCACAATATCCTGCATCCGGATCTCCTGGTCCGCTTCAAACCTGAACCGGATTACGTAGGGTGTTCCGGCATCAATTAGTTTCTTCACGGCCAACGGCTCCATGTTCAGGGAGTTCTTCAGGGAGTTTCGGACACTGGCATCATACACAAAGGTCTCTCCCCTGGCTTCATGTGTTTTCCTGAGTTCTTCAAGCTCTTCCGGGGAATCAAATGCGTAATAGGCGCTTCCTTTCCTGGTGAGCTCCATGGCATATTCGCCGTACAGTTCCCTGCGCTCTGACTGACGATAGGGCCCAAATCCTCCTCCCTGTTCCGGACCTTCGTCGGGTTCCAACCCGCACCAGCGAAGTGATTCGGTGATGTACTTTTCTGCTCCGGGTACAAACCTGGTCTGGTCCGTATCTTCAATGCGCAGGATGAAGGTTCCACCATGACTCCTGGCAAAGAGGTAGTTGAACAGTGCGGTTCTTAATCCTCCGATGTGAAGTGGTCCTGTAGGACTGGGGGCAAACCTGACCCTGATATTCTGATTCATGCAATGGCTGTTTCTGATTCAATCTCCACAACACAAATATAGAAAAATGGTTTTGCTCCGGGGGTCAATTGGCCGAATGCTTTTTGAGGTAAGCAGGATAAAGATCATCCCTGATCCAGATAAAGGAAGGTTCCATCTCCAGCAGCTTCCGATAGACCTTGCCTGCCTGCTCGGTCCTCCCGGTTTCCTCACATGCCAGACCCAGTCCTGCCAGGCAGTTCAGATAGATCCAATTTTGGCTGGTGCGCCCGGGAGAAGCCTCGAAAAGCTCAGCCGCTTTTTCATAGAGGGCTACGGAACGTTCCTTTGAGCCTCCAAATATGGCTGGTTTATAAAACTCGATGTTCGCTTTTTCCATCCACGCCTGGGGTTCGCCGGGTCCCAGGGCAAGGGCCTTATCGTTGGCCTCTTCGGATTTTTTTCCATAAAAGGGGGCCTTCAGCGGATGCAGGTTGACCCTGTACCCGTAAAAAGCGCCCATTAAGCTAAAGACCCTTGGGTTATCGGGCTGCCCTGCAGCCAAACGCTGGATGTTCCTTTCTGCCTCCTCAAGAACCTTTTCAGCCTCCTTCTTTTTGTCCGCCCCCAGGCAATAACCAATGTATCCGTATTGAACTTCCGTAAGCCGGTACAACGGACCCATCCCGTTGCCGGAGGTGTACAGTGATTCCATCTGGTCCATGACCTCCTTCCAGCGATCCATTTTTCCCTCCAGGTATGCCTGGTAAATTTGGGTCTGAAAATCCTGGGCACCCAGGCTCATGGAAAGCAGCATTAGAAAAATTGAGATCCACCTGTTCATCATCCCTTGAATTTGATCACCCTTCCTTTCCATGTATTTAATCCCCTGGTCCTTAGACTAAAGGCCGTCACAAGGATCCAGAGAAAGGAGCCTTGCATCAGTGGAGAGAGAAGCAATGAAATTAATACCGGTTGTTTGCTTAATAAAAAAATGAGGGTTCGCATGCACATCGCCATACATATATAGATCAGGGCCACACGGGGGGATATGCCAAGCCAGACAAAGAGAAAACCGAATGTGGAAAAAAGCGCGAATATCAGCACAGTCACCCCGCTCCCCCCAAAAAATGTGAACATGCTCCTGGTAAATCCTTTGACACCCTCCTGAAAGCTCCTGTACATGCGGCAGGAAATCTCACCCCCGCTGAGCAGGGTGTCGGCAAGGTATCCCATCTGCTTTACCTTCCTGATAATGTGGATATCCTCCACATTGATCCCTTTCACCAACCTGTGGAACCGGTGTTGTCTGTACTCCCTGGCCCTGAATAACATAAACTGGCCATTGGCCGCTGAGAGTGCCGGATAGTGGCTCCTCCGGATCAACCTCAGCGGAAGCAGGCTCAGCAGGATCCAGTGCATGACCGGAACGGTAAGCCGCTCTCCAAATGAATGCATCAGCTGCTTAGGGAAGAGGGATAGCAATACAAGATCATGATCCCGGAGGTAAGAAACTGATCTGCTGACCAAATCCGGCCTGACCTCCACGTCTGCATCCAGATAAAGGAAATAGGTCCCCCGGGCCTCCATGGATAGCTGATGGCAGGCGTGGTTCTTTCCGCTCCACCCTTCAGGCAATTGGCAACCCTCCAGGCTCCTGATATGTGCATGCCTCCCGGCGTATGAATCGATCACATCCTGGGTTCCATCAGTGGACTCGTCATTATAGATCAGTATCTCCATGGCATCATATTCCTGTTCCAGCAATCCATCCAGCAATGCGGGAAGGGTATGCTCCTCGTTGCGTACCGGGATCAACACGGAAACCATTGCCCGGACTTCACTGGAAGAGCGCTTTAAGAATGGCCGGGAAAGAAGATTTACCATCGCCACTGTGAATCTTACAGCCAGTATGATCAGTGAAGGAAGGGCCAGCCAGATCATGCCCTTGATTTTTGTTTGGTAATGCTGGCCTCAAGACACCTGTTGAAATCCGATTGCATCTCTTCAAGGCTTTTGCCCCGATAGGAATAATCGTAGAGGTAAATATGAAGTTCCGGTTTCCGGCTGGAGAAGAAATCGAACAGGGTGATGTAAAAAACCACCTGTATGGGCTGGTCCAGGTCCCTGAAAATGCGGTACCATCCCGATTCAAAGGTCACAGGGTGGTCCATGATGCTGTGGATCTTACCCTGGGGGAAGAGGATGACCAGGTTCCCGGGATCGGAGAGCAATCCGGAGGTGTAGTGCAGGGACTCGATGGCGCTTCTGCTTCCCTTTTTGATGGAGTATGCGCCCGTTTTATTCAGGAACATCCGCTTCTCCAGCTGATCCTCCAGCATCATGATGTGAAGTTTGCGGTTAAAAAGTTCCAGGTTGATATATTGTGCCAGGAATCCATCCCACCAGCTGGTGTGATTGCCCAGCATCAGGATTGGCAATCCCCTGTCAACCAGCTGATGGTGCAACCCGACCTGACTGAAATCCTTCTTTGGCATCCGACGCGAATACCATTTAAAAAAAGGGTAGTAGAACCAGTGATGTCTTGCTTTAATGATCATGGTCCCGGGTCTTATGTTCCTTTACCTGGTAAAGTTTCCACCAGGGTTTGCCTGGAAATTCATGGTGTTCAAAGTGATAGCCAAAAAAATAACAGGAGACCATGGCCCAGAGGTGGTTCCTTTTCAATGTGCGCGCCCGGTGTTTGCCCATCTGCACTGTATGGGGTTTCCGGTGGGGCACATAGGTCCCGAAGTAGAACAGCTGAAAGGTCGCCAGCAGGGCAGGCAAAACCCAGAATATCAACAGGGTGGGTACAGGGACCCCGGCAAAATATTCCATCAGATTAAAGATAATGGCCATGGCAAGGATCTGCCAGATCGTGGTATACCGCACCATGAACATGAACCACCAGGCAAAAAAATTCTGTGAACCCACGTAAAAATCCGGATCCTTTTCCGATCCCGGGAACCTGTGGTGTTCCCAGTGATTCTTGATGAGCCTCCCGTAAGACATCCCGGCAAACAGGAACACGGACAGATAACCCACGGAATCATTCAGCCATTTTATCCTGGAAACCGATTGGTGCATGGCATCATGCCCCGTGATAAAGAGTCCCGTATAAAGGTAGGTCTGGAACAGCAGGTGCAAATAGATCCAGGGTGCAGTCCACACCGGTTCGGCAATAAAAAGCAAATAACATAAATGTGTCCCCCACGATCCAATGATTAAAAAAGCGATTAAAAGTCCCATAGCTTGGCTGCAAAAATCCAGAGATCCAGAATAATGAAGAAGCACAACTGAATGAAAAACAATGGCATCGCCAATTTGTTCTCCCGGGAGGTCAACCGGAAATGATCTGCAAGGAAACTGAATATAAATGCAATAAAGAACCAGGCAAGGTAATTCTGCAACGGTACGGCCCCTCCACTCCAGCTCCACATCTCCAGGTGAATGGCTGCAGGTTCAAGGGCAAAATCGTACACCACCATCAGGGTGGCCGCACCGATGGCCCTGAAATACCTGGTTTCCACGAAACGGCTCACTATGGAAAGGGTGCAATAGACCAGCATCAGCCAGTTCAGACCTATCATCAGGGGCGTATGAAAAATTTCAGGTCCCAGTGTCCCGCCATAG
>JAHEEC010000032.1:22140-39264 GCA_024640885.1 Bacteroidota bacterium
ATGTATATGGTGGGGTCGTCGGGAATCTCACTTTTATGGCTCAACACCCTGAATTCTTCCCTGTAATCGGCCGAAAAAAGGATGTTGTGGAGGTTCAGCTCAGGGAATTCCCGGTTGATGGCCCAGTAAAAGATCAGGGCAGAGGTGCTCCGCTCCTTCTTAAACCTTTTCACTGGGAACGGTATATCTTCCAGCAGGTCCCTGTAGAGGTAAAAAACATCGATATCGCTGACCACCACATCCGAGGGGTAGATCCCCCCCTCCACCACCACTCCCTGTGTGACCCTCCTGTCGATCACCACCTTTTCCACAGGCTGGTTGAAATGAAAGACCACCCCCAGCTTATCGGCCAGGTCCTTAAGGCCCGAGGCCAGGGCGTGCATTCCCTTCTCGGGGAAATAGGCGCCCAGGTTATGCTCCAGGTGGGCAATCACATTTAATGTGCCCGGAGCACGGTAGGGGTCGGATCCGTTGTAGGTGGCATACCGGTCAAAAAGCTGGATCAGGTGTTCCGAATCAAATCGCCTGGCATTCACGTCATGCATGGTGGTCATTGAATCAAGCTTCCAAATCTGCAGCAACGCGTTGATGAAACCCCGGGATACCAGGGTGCCCATGCGAAGAAAGCTGTTGAAAATGAAAACTTCGCTGGTCAGATCGTAGATCCTCCTGCTCCGTTCCAGGTGTTCGCTGACCCTGTGGGCCGGTTCACCCAGTACCTTCTCCACCTCCCCCAGAAAAAGCTCCGGATCGCCAAACGCATTCAATACCTTCCCATCCTCATAAAAATAGCGGGTGATCACATCCAGCTTCTGATAGCGGATGTATTGTTTCATCTCCTCCCCGGCAATGACGTAGAGCTCTTCCACCAGGTCGGGGACCGTAAAGAGTGAAGGGCCCGTATCCCACCTGAATCCTTCCCACTGCAATGTGCCAAGTTTGCCACCGGGTTTGTCAGTGCGTTCAAATACGGTGACATGGTGACCCCTGCCTGCCAGCCTGATTGCAGTGGCAAGCCCGCCAATCCCGGCACCCACAATATTTACAGAACGCTTCATATATGATTCATCTGATTCTTAAACAAAACCCCCCGCTGGTTTGTTTAATGTTATTAAGCTGTATGATGAACAAAAATTGGGTTGTCAATCTCTTCCCTGCCATCAGGAGAGTAAATTACATATAAAATGATGCAAAAAAAAGTCTTGGTCGTCGGAACAGGCCTGGCGGGCATCACCTCCGCGCTCCGTTTATCGAAACTGGGTTACCATGTGGAGATGGTGGAAAAAACCCACCAGGCAGGGGGAAGGCTCAACCAGTTAAAAAAAGATGGCTTCACCTGGGACCTGGGTCCATCCTTTTTTAGCATGAGCTATGAATTCGACGAATTTTTCAGTTTCATGGAGATGGCTCCTCCCTTTGAATTTGTCTCCCTTGATCCGCTTTACACCGTACATTTCAGCGGTACCAGGAACCGTTATACCATCTACAGGGATCTGGACAAACTGGCCCATGAGTTCAGGCAGATCGAACCTGATTTCAAGCGGAATATGGAGCGGTTGCTTAAATCGGCTGGCAAGTTCTTTCATGACACCGACGAGCTGGTGATCAAAAAAAACTACAACAATGCAGTACAATGGCTTCTGACACTGGCGAGGGTCCCATGGGGACATGCCCCTAAATTGTTCCGGTCGGTTTGGACGGAGCTGGGCAGGCACTTCACCTCCGAGGAGGTAAAGCAGATCTTTTCACTGGTTGCTTTTTTCCTCGGGGCCACCCCCTATGATACACCGGCCATATATACCCTCCTCACCTATACTGAAATGGTGCATGATGGCTATCACAATGTCCGCGGAGGCATGTACAGGATCGTGGAAGGGTTGCTGGGTGAAATGGAAAAACGGGGGATCCGGATCCATTACGACACGGAGATTACCGGTTACACGAAGGAGGGGGGCGTGCTCAGTTCGCTGACGGACCAACATGGGCACCATTGGAAATCAGACCTCTATGTAATCAACAGCGATGCGGCTGGATTCCGGCACATGGTCTTCGACCGCCACAATTACACGGAGAAAAAAATGGACCGCATGAAATGGACCCTGGCGCCCTTTACCATCTACCTGGGGGTGAAAGGAAAGATCGAGGGGCTGGAGCACCACAATTACTTCCTGGGCGATAACTTTGAAGAGTACGCCCGGAAGATCTTCAAGAACTCCATATCCCTTGAGAAACCCTATTACTATGTCAATGTGAACTCCAAGTTCAATCCCGAAATGGCCCCCGAAGGCCATGAGAATCTCTTTATCCTCTGCCCGGTGCCCGACCTGAGGTACAAGCCGGACTGGAGCGACCGGGAGAAACTGGCCGGGGATATCATCTCCGACCTTTCGGAGCGCTCGGGATTCGATATCAAAAAGAACCTGGTCACCACGACCATCTATGACCCGGTGGATTGGGGCAACCAATTTAACCTCTACAAGGGCAGCGGGCTTGGCCTGGCCCATGACCTGGACCAGATCGGCTACTTCAGGCCAAAGAATACTGATGAGAAATTCGGGAACGTTTATTATACCGGCGCCTCCACCATCCCTGGGACAGGGTTGCCCATGACGGTCATAAGTTCCAGGCTAACCACACAACGCATTGTGCATGATCATGGACCTGTATGACATTAATTCGCTGAAGATCAGCAGACTGACCACAAAGAACTATAGCACATCCTTTTCCCTGGGTGTGAAAATCCTCCATCGCTCCAACCGGATGCCAATCTATGCCATCTATGGCTTTGTGCGGGTGGCCGATGAGATCGTGGATACATTCCACGATCATGACAAGCGGGAGCTCCTTGAAAGGTTCCGGGCAGAAACCTTCAGGGCCATCGAGGAGAAGATCAGTACCAATCCCATCCTCCACAGTTTTCAGTGGGTGGTGAATAAATATAATATCGACCTGGGGTTGATCCATGCCTTCCTTGACAGCATGGAGATGGACCTGACCGAAAAGGAGCATGACCAGGAAAGCTTTAAAAAGTATGTATACGGTTCAGCCGAGGTGGTGGGACTCATGTGCCTGAGGGTCTTCTACCTGGATGATGACCGGGGTTACGAAGCGCTGATCGGCCCGGCCCGGAAACTGGGAGAGGCTTTCCAGAAAATCAATTTCCTCCGCGATATCCACGCCGATTATGCTGAACGGGGACGTTTCTATTTCCCCGGGACGAACCTGGAAACCCTTACCGAAACCGCCAAAAGAGAGATCGAAGCCGATATCCAGTCAGATTTTGACGAGGCCTACCAGGGCATCAGGAAGCTCAACAGGGCCTCACGGCTGGGGGTGCTGGTCTCATACACCTACTACCTGAAACTTTTCCGGAAGATCAGGAGAACCAGTGCCCGGAAGCTATTTACCAGGCGGTACAGGATTTCCAACACAAGAAAGATCCTCCTTTTTATCTCGCTCTGGATGCGTTACAAAGTTGGACTGGCCTGATGGATAAGAGCTGGACATATGCTGTGATCCTGGGACTCTCGCTCCTCTATCCCCTTGCGCAGAGTTTTGAGAAAAGGATCACCATGCACCGTAAGATCCTTTTTATCCTGCCCGGTCTATTGCTCACGGGAGCACTTTATATCGGGTGGGACAGCTGGTTCACCGCCCGTGGGGTCTGGGGTTTTAACCACAATTATACCCGGGATGCATACCTGCTTGGAATGCCCCTGGAGGAGTGGCTCTTTTTCCTGGTGGTGCCCTATTGCTGCATTTTCCTTTATGAGGTGATGAGGTACTATATCAAGAGATTTCACTTTCCCGGCACCTCCAGGCTGATCATCTACCTGCTGCTGGCTTTGCTCCTGCTGTCGCTTCCTTTCATATACCAGCGGATCTATACCCTCGCCGCGGTAGCATTCACTTCGCTCATGCTCATCCTTCAGCTGGCACAGAGAACCTACCTCACCTGGTTTTCAGGCTTTCTGCTCACCTACCTTGTTTCCATCATCCCCTTCATGGTGGTCAACGGCGCACTCACCTCCCTTCCCGTGGTTTGGTACAACAATGCTGAAACCCTGGGGATCAGGATTTACACCATACCCCTGGACGATTTTATCTACCTCTTTGGACTCCTGCTGCCCACGGTTAATATCTACCAGATCCTGCTCCGCAGGTTCGCTTCCCCCCAATTGAAGAAAAAAATGAGGCTCTCCGAGATCACAGGTTTCTAAGTTGGACCGACCTTATGTTGTGTATCATTTTTTAAGGAAGCAGAAACGCCTAATTTCGCACTCACATATCTAAATAACTCTCCATGGACAACATCATGGTTATTGGGGCGGCCGGGCAGATCGGTTCAGAGCTGGTTACCGAGCTCAGAAAAATCTACGGCAGTGATCATGTTTTTGCAACAGATATCAAGCAAGCCCCCCCCGACATTATGCAGGGAGGACCTTTCCAGGTCCTCGATGTAATGGACGATAAGCAATTGATCCATTTTATCATCCGGAACAAAATCAACCAGATCTACCACCTGGCCGCAGTGCTCTCGGGCAATGCCGAAAAACTTCCCACCCAGGCCTGGAGGATCAACATGGATAGCCTCATGAACATCCTCGAGGTTGCCAAAATGGTGGAAGAGGTGAAAAAGGTATTCTGGCCCAGTTCCATCGCGGTTTTTGGACCTTCCACCCCACGGAACCATACCCCGCAGCTGACCATCAGGGAGCCCATCACCGTATACGGCATCAGCAAACTTGCCGGGGAGCAATGGTGCGATTATTACTTTCAAAGGTTTGGTGTGGATGTCCGGAGCCTGAGGTATCCAGGGCTCATCAGTTATAAAACAGAAGCCGGTGGAGGTACCACCGATTATGCGGTGGAGATTTTTTACGATGCCATCCGGCACGGATCCTACGAATGTTTCCTGGCAAAAGATACGGCCCTGCCCTTCCTTTTTATGCCCGACGCCATCAGGGCCACCATCCAGCTCATGGAATCTGAAAGGTCCCGGCTCTCTGTCCACAGCAGCTATAACATCGGAGGAATGAGCTTCACCCCCGCCAAGCTGCACCGGGAGATCAAAAAACATATCCCGAACCTTTCGATCCGTTATAAACACGATTTCAGGCAGGCCATTGCCGATTCATGGCCCCAGAGTGTGGATGATTCATTTGCCAGGGCAGATTGGGGATTTGAACAATCCTACGACCTGGAGAAAATGACCGGCATCATGCTCAAAGAGATTCAGAAAAAACTTAAATAACAGACCATGTACGGAAAGATAAAAGAGCACCTCTCCACGGAACTGAAGCAGATCCAGGAAGCCGGATTGTATAAGTCCGAGCGGATCATCACCTCTTCCCAATCAGCCGAAATTGAGCTTGAGAATGGCCAGAAGGTATTGAACTTCTGTGCCAACAATTACCTGGGGCTCTCCGATCACCCTTCCCTGATCCAGGCTGCAAAAGATGCCCTTGATTCTCATGGGTTCGGCATGTCGTCGGTGCGCTTCATCTGTGGTACCCAGGACCTGCACAAGGTGCTGGAGCAAAAGATCGCCGCCTTCTTCGGGACCGAGGATACCATCCTTTATGCTGCCTGTTTTGATGCCAATGGGGGGGTGTTTGAACCCCTGCTCACAGAGGAGGATGCCATCATCTCAGATGCCCTGAACCATGCCTCCATCATCGACGGGGTCAGGTTGTGCAAAGCACAACGCTACCGGTATAATAATGCCGATATGGAGGACCTGGAGAAGCAGCTGATCCAGGCCAGCGCGCAGCGGTTCAGGATCATTGTAACAGACGGGGTCTTCTCCATGGACGGGAACGTGGCCCCGGTGGGCCGGATCTGTGAGCTGGCCGAAAAGTATGATGCCCTTGTGATGGTGGATGAGTGCCATTCGGCTGGGGTGGTGGGAGAGACCGGACGAGGGGTTACGGAACTCTTCAACATCAGGGGCAGGGTGGACATCATCACCGGTACACTGGGCAAGGCGTTCGGGGGAGCCATAGGCGGTTTCACCACGGGCAAAAAGGAGATCATCGAAATGCTGCGGCAGCGCTCAAGGCCTTATCTCTTCTCCAACTCCCTCCCACCGGCTGTGGTGGGTGCAGGGATCAGGATGTTTGATCTGATGGATGAAACCTCTGAACTACAGGACCGCCTGCACCAGAATACCGCCTATTTCATGGAGAAGATGACGGAGGCAGGATTTGATATCAAACCCACACAATCTGCCATCTGTGCGGTCATGTTGTATGATGCCAAGCTCTCCCAGGCATTTGCTTCCAGGCTGCTTCAGGAAGGGATCTACGTGACCGGGTTCTATTTTCCGGTGGTACCGAGGGAACAGGCGAGGATCAGGGTACAGCTATCCGCGGCCCACGAAAAATTGCACCTTGATCATGCCATAGAGGGATTTATCAAGGTGGGAAGAGCACTTTCGGTCATACACTGAGCCGGAGGTTCCGGGATCAGATCAGCCTCCTTTTATTGAGGCCCGCATCTGACAGCACCAGCAGGAAGATGGCCACTATGGTTGAAACCAGCCAGCCGGCGGGTTTTATCCCGGAGAGAAATTCATAGTTGATATTGGGCAATTTCCAGGCCGGGCCGGGCAATTCACCCAACCGTTCAATGATCCTTCCTCCCGGTTCGGAGTATAACAGTGAGACCATCACGATGCCGATGATGAATAGCAGGACCAGGATCCTTCCGGTCCTTCCGATGAGGGGTTTATAAGCGACCTTCTTCGGTACAATCCCGATCTTCTTCATCACCTTTTCAGAAAAGTCAGCGGGAGGGGCAATTAACCCTGACTCCCTCATGAGCTTTGATATTTTCGGATCCCTTTCCATACTAGAAAATTGAAGATACTTCAGATTTTAAACTTCCAGTGATCACCTGGTACATTTTTTTCCTGGACCGGTGAAGCTTGATCCTGATGTTGCTGTTGGTCAGGCCGGTAATTTCGGCAATCTCATCCAGTGACATTTCATCATAGTAAAAGAGCGTCACCACTACACCATCCGTTTCCGGAAGCGCCTCAATGGCCATTTGCAGATACTTGCTTCTCTCTTCTGAGGAGATATTGTCCAGGCCGTTGAGATCTCCTTCACTCACCTCGTGATCAGGCATTTCATCCACCAGGTCGATCATTTTCACCTTTTTGCGGATCACGCTGATGCATTGGTTGTATGTGATCCGGTAGAGCCATGTGGAGAACTTTGATTTTTCCTGGAAACCCTGAATGGAACGGTATGCCTTCACAAAGACATCCTGGGCCGCCTCTTCGGCATCCGCCTCCGCACCCAGCATCCTCGAACAGATGGTGTACACCATGTCTTTATAACCGTTGACCAGCCCGGTAAATGCTTCGGTTTCTCCCTGTTTTACCCTTTTAATAAGGGTTGACTCTTTTTGGGTTTCCATTCGATTAATAAGACGCCTGGAATCGAAAAACGTTACAAATTAGGCAGATTTTTCATTCCCTCATGCAAATGGGACTCCGCCCCGCAAAAAAAAATTTACGGATCATGTAACATGAATTCAGAATACGGCGTCAAAGATGCAACAAACCATGTATCATTAATACTTACTGACATGACTGAAGATATTTTAATACCGTTGATTGTTTTTTCCGCCCTGTTCGGGATAATTTTTGTCTTTGTTTCCGCCAGGAATCGGGAACGGATGGCCATGATTGAAAAAGGGGTCAGCCCCAAGGATTTCCTGAGTCCTGCGAAAACAAACACCCACGGGGTGCTTAAATGGGCCCTTCTGCTTGTGGGTCTGGGCTTTGGATTGTTCATTGGCAGTTTGCTGGCTACCTACACGACGATCCAGGAAGAGCCGGCCTATTTTGCATCAGCCCTCTTCTTTGGGGGTCTGGGCCTTTTCGGTGCCTACATGATCGCCAAGAGATCGGACGTCGAAGCTTAAATCCTCAGAGGATTCACATCCCGCATCACGAAAAGGCCACCTCCCATGGGGAAGTGGCCTTTTTAACAAACAACGTCAATATATATTATCCGCATTTGGAGCTGCCACAATCCGTACAGATCAGGCACCCCTCCTGATACACCAGGTTATCGGAACTGCACTCTTCGCATTTTAACCCCGATTTGGCTTTTGTTCCATTGGGGATGTACTTTTTCAGTGACCTGACCACACCTGCACTCCAGGTATTGATCGATTCATTGTCCAGCCGGAGGGAACTGATCAGGTTAATGGCATCCACCACCGGCATGCCGTGCCTTAACACCCCCGAAATCAGTTTGGCATAGTTCCAGAACTCGCTGTTGAACTGGTGGGAAAGGCCTCCCATGGTCACTTTGTAGCCATATTTGTCCACGTACTGGAAGTCATACCGCTTGGTCCCATCCTCATTTTTCATCTTCAGGATCTTCCCTTTCTTTACCTTTGAGGGGATGGGGAAAGTATCCTCCTCTTTCCGGCCGGTAAAGATTTCGTAAGGCTTTCCGTCAAGAAGACCAATAAATGCGATCCAGTCCTCGTCATTGTTTTTGAACCTGAGGATCTCGGCCTCCAGCTCCTTGGGCCGCTTGATGGGAAACTGGGTATCCTCCTTATGATTGCTATCACTTGCCACCAGCACCCCTGTCCTCGAACCGTCCCGGTAAACGGTGACCCCTTTGCAACCGCTTTTCCAGGCGTTGACGTATAGCTCACCCACCAGTTCTTCCTTGGCATTTGCCGGAAGGTTGATGGTAACACTGATGGAGTGGTCCACCCACTTCTGAATGGCTCCCTGCATCTTAACCTTCTTGTTCCAGTCCACGTCATTCGAGGTGGCCTTGTGGTAGGGTGATTGTTTCACCAGTTCCTGCACATCCTCATCACTGAAATTTTTCACCTCTTCCGGATTCATTCCGTTCACCTTCAACCAGGTGAGGAAGTTGTGATGAAATACGTTGTACTCTTCCCAGCTGTCCCCCACTTCATCCACGAAGGTGACATTGGCCTCTTTGTCATTGGGATTAACCTTTCTGCGGCGCTTGTATACAGGCAGGAACACCGGTTCGATCCCCGAGGTGGTCTGGGTCATCAGGCTCGTGGTTCCTGTAGGAGCAATGGTGAGCAGGGAAATGTTCCTCCTTCCATGTTTCTTCATTGACTCGAGCAGTTCCGGGTCCTCTTTGCCCAGCCTGTTCACAAATGGATTGTCTTTCTCCTTGTTGAAGTCATACACCCCGAACGGGCCCCGCTCCCTGGCCATTTCTACCGATGAGCGGTATGCTTCCAGTGCGATGGTTTTGTGAACCTCCACGGAGAAATCAATGGCGTTCTCACTCCCGTACCTCAATCCCAGTGCCGCCAGCATATCTCCTTCTGCAGTGATCCCCACACCGGTCCTCCGGCCTTCCAGGGCTTTTCTTTTAATATTCTCCCAGAGACTGATCTCCACCCTCTTGATCTCCTCATCTTCGGGATCGGCATAGATCTTTTGAAGGATGGCTTCCACCTTTTCAAGCTCAAGGTCGATGATGTCATCCATGATCCTTTGTGCCAGCCCCACATGTTTGCGGAATTTCTCCCAGTTAAACTTGGCCTTATCGGTGAAGGGTTCCTCTACATAACTGTACAGGTTGATGGCCAGCAACCGGCAGCTGTCATATGGACACAGCGGAATTTCTCCGCATGGGTTGGTGGAAACGGTCCTGAATCCCTTGTCGGCATAACTGTCAGCCACCGACTCCCGGATAACCGTATCCCAGAATAGGATCCCGGGTTCCGCTGATTTCCATGCATTGTGCACGATTTTTTGCCACAGCTCCCGGGCCTCGATCTCCCGGGTGTGGGTTGGATTATCCGAATGGATGGGGTATTGCTGGACAAATGTTTTGCCTTCCACCACAGCCTTCATGAACTCATCGTTGATTTTGACCGATACATTGGCCCCGGTCACCTTCCCCGATTCCATCTTGGCATCGATGAAGTGCTCCGCATCGGGATGTTTGATAGAGATGCTCAGCATGAGTGCACCCCTGCGGCCGTCCTGTGCCACCTCGCGGGTGGAATTGGAATAGCGCTCCATGAACGGCACCACTCCGGTAGATGATAATGCACTGTTGAGCACGGGGCTTCCCGAGGGCCGGATGTGGGAAAGGTCGTGGCCCACACCTCCCCGCCGTTTCATCAATTGAACCTGCTCCTGGTCAATTTTCATGATGCCCCCGTAGGAGTCTGCATTCCCGTTGTGACCTATTACAAAGCAGTTCGACAGGCTGGCAATCTGGAAATTATTTCCGATACCGGTCATGGGTGATCCCTGAGGTACAATATATTTGAATCCCCTCATTAATTCGAAAAGCTCATCAATGGAGAGGGGATTGGGATACTTTTTTTCAATGCGATGGATCTCCGAGGCAAGGCGCCTGTGCATGTCATCCGGTGTGCGTTCGTAGATCTTTCCCTGGGAATCTTTAAGGGCATATTTATTCACCCACACCCGGGCTGCAAGCTCATCACCATTGAAATAATCCCTGGTGGCTTTAAAGGCCTCATCCAAACTGTACGTATGTCTCAGCTTATGGCTTTCTTCTTTTAATCCTTCTGCCCTGTCCGTAAGCTCTTTTTCAACAAACGCGAGGTTTTTCTGTGGTACTGCCTTTTCTGCCATCCTTTTCAATTTAATAATTCGCCTTTCAGCCGGTGGTTAATAGAACACCAAAATAGTGATTGCGTTGACCCTTTTCAATCCATAGTTATTAACTAATATCAACAGGCCTGCAAACTGCTACAAATCTGTTTATTGCAAAAAACAACCTCTGATTAGAGAAAACAGGTCCCTCCTTTCATGATAAAAAATCAAATGATTTTCTAAAAAAGTTAATGAAAAAGGGGTCCCCTGTGATACAGATTTCGGGAAATGAAATTAAGAAGAATTCGAAAGAGCGGCGGGTGAAATAACCCCCATTTTATCAACAAGAAATTAACCCCAAAGCTAACTTGATTAAAGTCAGCTACATGAGGAAAAATATTTGTTTTCTTAAAGTAATAATTTGTTATATGTCTAATTTTTAATGCCTTACGCGTATTGCTGAAATTCCAATATACGCCACATCCCCTGTGTACACTGGGTTTCATATCACCTCAGGAAGGGGACGATTTGCGATCCCCACTTCCCTCAAAAACGGACTTAAAATTTGAGGCCCTCTGATCACGTTCGAAAAATTACCACGTGTAGATCAATATTCATTGAAGTTAGATCAAGATGCCGTGAAGGATAAAAAAAAGCCGCCCAAAAAGGGCGGCTTATCAGAGGATGGGAACTTGTCCCCAATGCGGTTGGAAGAAGCCTAATACGGGCCCTCCAACAGCGTAAACTCGGGAGCAGGTCCCGATTTGGTAACCTGGAATTTCATGGAATAGTTCCCTGCGGCACCACTGTAGGTTGCAAAATTCACCACATAGAACATATCCACACCATTCACCTGGGTGGTAGCCCCGGGGAACTTGGCTGGCAGAAGCACCGTACCAATGGCTGTCTCAACTGCCGCTTCCCATGAATCAAAATCATCAGCTTCGAAATTCCCCGCACGGACATCAAAATTCACATAGTAGGCACCGGCACCAAAATAGGATTCGAAGGTGCCGTAGGAATCGAGATAATCGGGGCTCTTATTCTCTGACACCCAATCCACGATCACCTGGTAATCTGCCGAAGCCATGGTGAAGGTAACCGTGGGGTCAAATACCCAGCCGCTGGCACCACGAAGGAACTGGGCAGTGCTTGCAACCACGTAATCATAGGAGGATTCCCAACCGCCGTTGTTGTATGTATAGGTAGAAGCCAGTGTCAACGTCCTTCCAGCATAGTATTTGTAAGTCACGATGACCTCCTGGTCCTGCCCGGCCAGAGGGAACCTGCCTTTGAGCATGTTGGGGATATAGTCCCCGGGCTTGTCGGACGAGGAGAAGTTATTGTACTTGCCCGGGCTTCCCATGGCATCATAATCCACCGCATTGACATTGTATGCACCGCTCTCCTTCATCCATTCGCCTTTGCTGTAGACATAAAAGTCCTTATAGCTTTCAGGAGCCTTGCCAATGATCCCTGCCGCACCGGGAGTGGTTACCTTTACCTCGGCCACTTCCCAGGTGGCAGCATTGGTGTCGCTGGAAAGATACTTAAAGGCCAGGGTAATGTCCTGACCCAGGTAAGCAGCAAGGTCAATATCGCCCGATGCCACAAAATCCCAGGTATCACCGGTGGGCATATTGGGAACAGTCACCTCTTCCCAGGTGGCCCCGGCAATATCCGAGCCATTGTAATCCGTGGAGATGTAGATCTTGATCTGGTCCCACTCGCCGTTCAGGTAATTGATGGCCTGTGAAATGTTCAGGGTGGCCTCCCCGAGCCCGGAAAGATCGATGGGAGCAGAAATGAGCCAGTCCTCGTTGGCTACTGCTCCTCCCGAATATCCCGACATTTTTGCGTTCCCGTCTCCGTATTTGTCCCAGACCCAGCCCTGGTCGCCTGCCACACTGGTGGCGGTAAACTGGCCCAGGCCATTGCTCTCATCAGTGAATCCTTCCAGGAATACCACCACATCCGTGGCACTTTCAAAATCGATCTTCGGGTCCACGTCCGAATACAAGTATTCCACCAGCAGCAGGTCTCCATCTTCAGGGGCGCTGATGGCTGTATCGAGGACACCCGGAATATAGATCACCGGGGGATATGAGGGGGAGTAATACTTGGCGAAGTCAATGACCTGGTCAATGCTCTTATATCCATCCTCCGGGATTTCATATTGGGCGGCCTGGGTATACGGGGTCAGGTCCTCCGGCACTTCCCCGTTATAGTTGTAGGTGATCATTCCGCTTGACTCCTTTCCAAGTGCAGGGTAAAGACCGGGAATCAGCAAAGGCACATAGGTCGCAGCTGAAACTTCCTCATTGAAAAATTCATTGCTGGAAATAAAAGCTGCATTGAGTGTATCCGCAGGATCCCTGGCCAGGGCCAGGTCAGCGATTTCAGAATAATCATCTGAGGTAAGTACATGGGTAAAGGTTCCCTTATACCCGGTGTCCATGTCCTCCAGTTCATTCTCGATATCCTGCATAGGGTTGCAGGAAGCGAGAAGGAATGCAATGATTGTCAGGTAATATAGTTTTCTTTTCATTTTCATCTATTTATAAGTTTATGCTGCGGTAAGGCCGATTAGAAATTAACTCTCAGGGTGACTGACCAGGAGCGTCCCCAGCCGTAATAGACCTCGGCAGTCTGCCAGTCATGGTTCCCTCCGTCAGTGGCATCCGATATGTACTCGGTATCAAAAAGGTTGTTGATGTTCCCCACCAGGGCAGCACCGTATTTTCCAAGATCAAACCGGTACACAGCATAAAGATCCATCAGGTTGTAGGCAGGCACCTTCCAGGCATCGGGATTGACCCCATCAGCCGGTTCGGAGGTCCTGTCCTCTGGATTGTAATAGGCATAGAGGTTGTCATAAAAGTTATAGTCCACCCCGAACTTGAGGCCCCTGAGCAACTCGTAGGAAGCCCCAAGGGCAGCGGTGGTCTGGGCAGCATCTCCCACGTGGACATCTTCCACATATACTGATGCGGTGGCGACCAGGTTGTTCTGGTCATCGAAGAAGCTGGCATCCACGATGTTGTTCATGCCCCTCCAGTCTCCCAGTGAAAGCATCCCGTTGATGGTGAGTTTATCGGTAGGCCTGGTCAGAAAGTCTACCTCAACCCCCATATGCCTTGCATTGATGCCGGTCAGGTTGGCAAAACGGTCCACCCCGTTCACCCTGTAACCGATCACCCTTGATTTATCCTTCCACGTGGTATAGTAGGCGTTCACATTGGCCGAAAAGATGCCGCTTCTGAATCCGTAACCCAGTTCAAATGAGGTCACCTTTTCATTGGGCGCCTCGGCGTTGGCATCGTTGGTGTAGTTGTAGAATACACTCCTGAAATCAGGCTGGTTTTCAAAATAACCCGCATTGACAAAGACATTGTGATTTTCGGTCAGGTTGTAATTGGCCCCGCCCTTGGCACTGAATCCAAAAAAGTTATACCAGTCCGAGAAGGCACCGCTCCCGTCGTTTGGTTCCAGGAAATATTCGATCCGCCTGTAGGATTTGTTGTTGACCGCACCCGAAACAAAGGCGGTCAGATCTCCGAATACGGCTTCTCCCTGGCCAAAAAGACCTTCCCAGAGCACCAGCCCGTCGTTCCAGTAATCCACCTTGTCCCCCACGTATGCCGCCTTGTTGGGATTATTCATATCGGAATTGTCCAGGTAGTAATCTCCACCCAGCAAATCCACCACGGTGCGGTGGTGGATCCCTTTATAGTAGCGTAGGTCCAGTCCTCCGGAAATGGTGAGCCAGTCGGTGGCCTCATAATTGGCATTGGTCAGCAATCCGGTCCAGATGTGGTTGTTGTTGGATGAGCGCAGGATAGTCTCCGATCCACCGGCCCCGTTGGCGATGTTCTCGTCCACGATCCGGTCCACATCGGGCTGGTTCTCTCTTAAATAGGAGGGATCATAAAACTTGTTCACTCCCAGCGGTCCGGTCCCACCCCCTGTGCCTATGGAGAGGTAGGCGGCGGTCAGCACATTCAGTTTCTCATTCACATCCCAGAAATGGTTCAGGATCCCCATGGGCTTGTGGTAGAAGTTCTTGCGTACAAAATAGGGTTGTCCGCTCTTATAACCCCAATCGGCATTGTACCTGATGCTGTTAATGGTGGGGTCCTTGTAGGTTGCGATGGTCATCTGGTCGTACCGCTGCCCGTGCCACTGAGGGGCGCCGAAAACAGAGAATGCCAGCCGGTGGTGATCATTGACGATCTTTGAGATATTGAGATAATAGGAATAGGATTCAAACTGGGTGCCATCCACGTAACCGTCTCCGCTTGATTTGGCCAGTGATATGGTGGTGGCCCAGTTGTTATCGGTGAGCCCTGAAGAGAGCGTCATCCCCAGTTTCTGATAACCGTCATTGCCCAGGCCGTAATATACGTTTCCGCCTGCTTCAGCATCGGTGGTTTTGGTAAGGATGTTGATGGTCCCTCCCACCGAAGGAATAGCAATCTTTGCTGCACCCAGTCCGCGCTGCACCTGCATGGTCCTTGTCACATCCGAAAGACCTGCCCAGTTTGACCAGTAAACCCATCCATTCTCCATATCATTGACTGGCACCCCGTTGATCATGGTTGCCGAGTTGCGGGCATTGAATCCCCGTATATTGATCCTGGAATCTCCGAAAGCACCCCCCTGTTTGGTGACATACACTCCGGGGGTTGACTTCAGGATCTCGGGGAATTCCTGCATTCCAAGTTGCTCCTCGATCTGGGCCGGTTTAATGTTGGATACCGGCACCGGGGTCTTCCGGTCGATGGCAATGCTTGCAAAGACCGATACTTCCACCAGGCCCACCGCATCGCTCTCCAGGATCACAGCTTCAAGATCGATCGGGTTACCGTTAAGAGTAACCGGAGTCTCCAGGGTCAACATTCCAATGGAGGAGATCACAAGGACCTGTTGACCGGTAACCTGTGTCTTCATCCGGAAAACCCCGTCAAGATTGGTAACCGTTCCCACGGTGGTCCCTTTAAGATAGACACTTGCACCCACCAGGTTCTCCCCGCCAGGATCTGTGACAATACCGGAAAGTTCGGTGGTGACTTGTCCCTGCACCGATATGAGCATCAATGTCAGCGCAAAAACAAAGATAGATTTAGTGATGGGAAATTTCATGAAATTTAGATTTTGAGTTATTAATTAGTCTAGGAAAATGTGTGTATTTGAATAACCCTGAAAGTACCCAAAAAAATATGAAGAAATCCCTGCCTGGAAAAGTACTCTAGAGCATATTCAGGCCTATTTTTATGCACACCTCACCCATGATCATTGAAGTGGCTCCAACCCTTTCCAACACGTAATTCCGTGCGGTTTCGGATGAGGTTTTCAACAGTTTTGGATTTTGCAGTTGTTGAAGAATGGTTGATAACAACTCCTTTTCATCCTGAACCGGGAAGCCGGCGCCCAGTTGAGCCAGTTGCACGGCTTCTGAAAATTTATGGTAGACCGGCCCGAAAATGACAGGGATCCCGTATACGGCCGCTTCCAGGGTGTTGTGAATTCCCTTTCCGAAACCACCCCCCACATAGGCCAGGGATCCAAACCTGTAAAGATAGGAGAGCTGACCGATGGTATCCACGATGATCACACGGATAGCAGGGGGAAGTACACCTTTCAGTTCTGTAAACAAAATGCTTTCGGGAAAGTGCTTTTTCAACCTCTGGATATGGTTCGCTGACAACTCATGGGGCGCAATGATCCACCGGGTATCCCCGGGAAGCCCACGGTAGACCTTTTCAAGCACCTGCTCATCCTGCTCCCAGGTACTGCCGGCCACGATGACCTGGGCCCCCTCGGAGAATTGCTCCAGCGATTCCTGGATATAAGGGGTTTCGGCCACCTTTCTTACCCTGTCGAACCTAGTATCCCCCGCAACGGTTACCCTGGTAAATCCAATACCCTCCAGCAATTCCCTGGAATTCTCCTGTTGCACAAAGATGTGGGTGAAGCTCTCCAGGAATTTCCGGTACCAGCCACCATACCATTTAAAAAAGAGCTGGTCGGACCTGAAATTACCGGAAGCCAGGAACAGGGGGACTCCCTCCCGCTTTAACCTTCTCAGAAAGTGGTGCCAGAAATCGTATTTGACGAAAAGGACCATTTCCAGGGAGAGGTAATTCACCATCTGCCTGGCATTGCTCCGGGTATCAAGAGGCAGGTACATCACGTAATCAGCTCCCGGATAGTCCCTTCGCTTTTCATATCCCGAAGGTGAGAAAAAGGTAATCAGGATCTTATGTTCCGGAAAACGGCCTTTCGACTCCTCGATAATAGGTCTTCCCTGTTCAAACTCCCCAAGTGATGAACAATGGAACCAGATAACCTTATCCGCTGGCCCGATGGCATCCTTCAATTTTTCCTGCCAGCGTCTCCTGCCCCTGATCCACAAGGAGGCTTTACGGTTCCAGGGGGAGATCATCCATGCAACCAGCCAGTAAAGCCTGATCCCTATGTCGTAAATGATTCCCATTGTTGCAGTTATCATGATTTGTTGCGGGTGG
>JAHEEC010000228.1 GCA_024640885.1 Bacteroidota bacterium
GAGGGTTTCCAGCCCAGTTCATTCCTGATCCTGCTGCTGTCAATGGCATACCTGAGGTCATGTCCGGCCCTGTCCCTGACAAAGGTGATCAGGCCCTCGGATGTTCCGGCAGGTCTCCGGAGCTTCCCGTCCATGATCCGGCAAAGCAACCGGATCAGATCAATGTTCTGCCATTCGTTGGCTCCCCCGATGTTATAGGTCCGTCCTTGAATCCCCTTCAGGTAGATGAGTTCAATGGCGGAGGCATGGTCCTCCACGTAGAGCCAGTCCCTCACATTTTCCCCCTTTCCGTAAATGGGAATGGGCCTCATATCCATGATATTGCGTATGGCCAGAGGGATCAGTTTCTCTGGAAACTGGTTGGGACCGTAATTGTTGGAGCAGTTGGAGAGCACCACCGGTAACCCGTAGGTATGGTGATAGGCCCTCACCAGGTGGTCGGAGCTGGCTTTGGAAGCTGAATAGGGACTGCGCGGATCATAGGAGGTCTCTTCGGTGAACAATCCTTCACTTCCCAGGCTCCCGTATACCTCATCGGTGGAGATATGGTAGAACAATTTCCCTTCCTGCCCCTTCCATGAATGACGGCAGGCGTTGAGCAGGTTGACCGTGCCCACGATGTTGGTATTGATAAAGCCCATGGGATCAGCGATGGACCGGTCCACATGCGATTCGGCAGCCAGGTGGATCACTCCGTCCACAGGGGTTTTTTCAAACAGATTCTCAAGGAAGGAGCCGTCTGTGATGTCCCCCCTGATGAACCGGTAGTTGGGGAGGTTCTCGATGTCCTTCAGGTTTTCAAGGTTCCCGGCATAGGTAAGGGAATCAAGGTTAAGTACCATGAGGCCGGGGTGACCGGTCACCATTTTCCTTACCACGTGGGAACCTATGAATCCGGCACCCCCGGTGATCAGCAGGGTCTTCATGATTTTGAGCGAATATATTTTTCCCAGTCCCAGGCAGAGAGGAGTGTCTCCTCGATGCCGATTTCCGCTTTCCATCCCAGTTCGGTGTTGGCATAGGTGGTATCGGCATACACCTGTTCCACATCACCTTCCCGGCGATCCACCACCCTGAAGTTGAGGGGTTGCCCGGTGACCTTCTCAAAGGCCCTGATCACTTCGAAAACGGAGAGCCCCCTGCCGGTGCCCAGGTTGAATACTTCATAGGCCTGTTTCTGCCTCTTTTCCAGCAGGCGCCTGATGGCTTTCACATGGGCCCGGGCCAGGTCCACCACGTTGATGTAGTCCCGGATGGCAGATCCGTCGGGGGTGTTGTAGTCATCTCCGAAAACACTGAGCTGCTCCCTGATGCCAATGGCGGTCTGGGTGATGAAAGGTATCAGGTTGTTGGGCACACCGCTGGGGAGCTCCCCGATCATGGCCGATGGATGGGCCCCGATGGGATTGAAGTAGCGAAGGGAGATCAATCCCTTGCCGGGAGATGATGCCTGTGAATCCTGCAGGATCTCCTCGCAGATCTGTTTCGTATTGCCATAGGGTGAAGTTGCTTTTTTGATGGGTGAATCCTCGGTCACCGGCAGGGAATCGGGTTCCCCGTAAACGGTGCAGGAGGAGGAGAAGACCATGTGATCCACGCCATACCTGTCCATGGCTTCCAGCAGGTGGATCAGCGAAAGCAGGTTGTTTTCGTAATAAGCAAGGGGTTTCTCCACGCTCTCCCCCACAGCCTTGAACGCGGCAAAGTGGATGATGGCATCCACGCCGGCGTACTTTTCGAATACCCGGTAGGTGGCATCTCGCTCCCTCAGGTCCATCTCTTCGAAATGGGGCCTTTTGCCCGCAATGGCTTCAATGCCGTCCAGCACCTCCAGGTTGGAATTGGAGAGGTTGTCGACAATGACCACCTCCATGCCCTCCCTCATCAGCTCAACCACCGTATGTGACCCGATATATCCTGTTCCTCCTGTGACCAGTATGGTGGACATGCAATGCGATTTAAAGGCTCCAGTAGCTGAAGCTGTTGAATTTCCCCCTGAATATCCCTTTTAAATCGGCAAACACCGCCCCGGGAAGGGTGATGGACCTGAAGTAGGCTTCATCCAGATTCGCATACTGCTTGTGATTGACGGCCACCACGATGCCATGGTAGGGTCCCTTTATGGATTCGGAAAGCTCAAAATTATATTCGTGCCTGATCTCCTCGGGTGATGCATAGGGATCCACCACATCCACCCCCACGCCAAATTCTTTCAGTTCGGCAACCACGTCTGCCACCTTGGAATTCCTGATGTCGCTCACATTCTCCTTGAAGGTGGCTCCCATCACCAGCACCCTGCAATCCTTCAGGTTGCTGAAGTTGGACGAGAGTTTCAGGGTCACCTGCCGGGCCACATAGGCTCCCATGCCATCGTTGATGCCCCGGCCGGAATTGATGATCTGGGCATGGTGCCCGAATTTGGCCGACTTATAAGTGAGGTAGTAGGGATCCACCCCGATGCAGTGCCCCCCCACCAACCCCGGAAAAAACTTGAGAAAATTCCACTTGGTGCCTGCCGCTTCAAGGACCTCGTATGTATTGATCCCCATTTTGTTGAAGATCATTGAGAGCTCGTTCATAAAAGCGATGTTGATGTCACGCTGTGTGTTCTCGATGATCTTGGCGGCTTCTGCAACCTTGATGGAGCTTGCCCTGTGCACCCCGGCCTTGATGACCAGTTCATAGGTTTTGGCGATCTCTTCGGCCGATTCGGGATCACAGCCCGAAGTCACCTTTGTGATCTTGGTGAGGGTGTGCTCGCGGTCACCCGGGTTGATTCGTTCGGGAGAGAATCCAACCTTGAATTGCTTCATGTACTCCAGTCCGGAGATCTTGCTTAGCAACGGGATACAATCCTCCTCGGTGCAACCGGGATACACAGTGGATTCATAGACCACATAATCACCTTCCGACAACACTTTTCCCACGGTTGTGGTGGCTGAGATCACCGGTGTCAGATCCGGCTTCTTATGGACATCAATGGGGGTGGGGACCGCCACGATGTAAAAAGAGGCTTTTCTTAGATCTTCCAGGTCCGAAGTGAAAAGGATGTCACACCCGTCAAAATCCTCCGTGGATAATTCATTGCTTGGATCGATCCGCTTTTTCATCAATTCTACCCGGTCGTCCCTGATATCAAAACCGATGACCGAGATTTTTCTGGCAAACTCCAGTGCGATGGGGAGCCCGACATAACCCAGGCCAATGACGGCCAGCTTTTTGTCCCTGCTTACTAAATCAT
>JAHEEC010000229.1 GCA_024640885.1 Bacteroidota bacterium
TACCCGCGCAAAAGTCAAGTATATTGTTGATAATTCGATCCTTACAGACTTTATACTTTATCACTTTAGTGACTTCCTGCTTGTGAGGAGCAAACCTGCGAACATGATCCCCCCGTTCACAATCAGCAGCTCGAAGCCGAACTGGTACCCGTTGAAGAGTTCCGCGGAGAAGCGGCTGAGAAAGTATGAAAGGATGGGTGAAAGGATGGCCAGGATAGGAACCAGGCGGTCTCTGACCTTCAGCCGGGTGAAGAGCCCGAATGCATAGAGTCCCAGCAGCGGGCCATAGGTGTAGCCGGCCACCCGGAATATGGCCGAGATCACATTCTCGTCGTTGATGGCCCTGAAGAGCATGATCACCAGTCCCAGCACCACGGAGATCCCCAGGTGCACCCTGCGGCGGGCCCGGGTCAGTTTTTTATCCTCCCACCGCTGGCCCTCCAGGATATCCACCGTAAAGGAGGTGGTCAGCGCCGTCAGGGCCGAATCGGCACTGGAATATGCCGCCGCCACCAGTCCCACAATGAAGAAGACCCCCACCACCTGGGGCAGGTACCCCCCCGTGGCGATCATGGGGAAAAAGTCATCGGTGCTCCCCGGAATGGCGATCCCCCTGAAGTGTGCAAACTGGATCAGGACCGCACCCAGGAAGAGGAAGACCAGGTTCACGGGCACAAGCGAAATGCTCATGAGGTACATGTTCTTCTTGGCATCCCGGATGTTCTTGCAGCTCAGGTTCTTCTGCATCATATCCTGGTCCAGTCCCGTCATCACAATGGTGATGAACGCACCGCTCAGGAAGTGCTTGAAAAAGTGGTTCTCGCGGTGCCAGTTGTCAAAGAACCAGATCCTGGAATCATTTCCGGCCGTAACCCTGCCGATCATCTCACCCACGGAAAGGTCCATGGATCGGGTGATCAGGATGATGGACACCACCACGGCGGTCAGCATGCAAAAGGTCTGCAGCGTATCGGTCCAGATGATTGTTTTGATCCCCCCCCTGTAAGTGTAAAGCCAGATGAGCCCGATGGTCACAAGTACCGTCACGTAGAACGGGACCCGCCACGCATCAAACACTGTCAGCTGCAACACGTTGGCCACCAGGAAAAGCCTGAAGGAGGCGCCGATGATCCTGGAGAGCAGGAAAAAGGATGCCCCGGTCTTGTAAGAGAGCTTCCCGAAACGATCCTCCAGGTAGGTGTAGATGCTGGTGAGCTGGAGCCTGTAATAGAGGGGCATCAGGAGGTTGGCGATCACCGCATACCCCACCAGGTATCCCAGCACCATCTGCATGTAGGAGAACTGGCTGTCCACCACCCAACCGGGTACGGAGATAAAGGTTACGCCCGAAAGAGAGGCCCCGATCATGCCGAAGGCCACCACATACCAGGGGGATTTCCTTTCGCCCAGGAAAAAGGCGGCATTGCCCGCACCCCGGGACGAGATCCTGGAGATGACCAGCAACAGCAGGAAATAGGCAATGATAATGGATATGATGAGTGTGGCTGACAAGGGGATCGGTTCCAATAGGGTAAAATTGATTAAAATCGGACGAAGATGAAAATTATTAGTGTTATTTTTGAAACCTATGCACCATACCTATTCATCAAAACTGCTGGAAGAGGCTGTGGAAGAGTTCGCCACGCTGCCGGGGATCGGCAGGAAAACCGCACTCAGGCTTGTGCTTCACCTTTTGAAACAGGAGGACCGGGATGTGGAACATTTTGGCAATACCATCCTCCGCATGAAGAAGGAGATCATGACCTGTAAGGAGTGCCACAACATTTCCGATACCGAGGTTTGCCACATCTGCAAGGATCCATACCGGGATAAAAAGACCATCTGTGTGGTGGAATCGATCCGTGATGTGATGTCGGTTGAAAACACCCAGCAATTTATGGGTGTGTACCATGTACTGGGAGGGATCATCTCCCCCATGGACGGAGTGGGTCCGGCTGATCTCACCATCGAATCGCTGGAAGAGAAAGCAAAAAACGGCCAGTGCACCGAAGTGATCCTGGCGCTCAGCACCACCATGGAAGGAGACACCACCAACTTCTATATATACAGGAGGCTCAAGGATTACCCGGTTACAGTATCCACGCTGGCAAGGGGAGTGGCCATCGGCGATGACCTGGAGTATGCCGATGAGGTGACCCTGGGCCGCTCCATCCTCAACCGCACCTCTTTCGAAGAGACGTTTAAACACAGCAAACATGGAACTTAAGAAGAACCAGTACCTCATCGACGGGATCCCCGTGGTGAAACTTGCAGAAAAGCATGGTTCCCCGCTATATATCTATGAAAGCGCTGGAATGATACACCAGTACAGGAAGATCACCGAAGCATTTAAAAATTCCAGGGTGAAGATTCATTATGCCTGCAAGGCCCTCACCAATATTAATGTGCTCAAACTCTTCCGGGGATTGGGCTCGGGACTGGATGCGGTATCCATCCAGGAGGTGGAGCTGGGACTGAAAGCAGGCTTCGATCCCCAGGATATCCTCTTTACTCCCAACTGCGTCTCCATCGAGGAGATCGAGGAGGGAGTTGCGCTCGGGGTGCGGATCAACATTGACAATATTGCCATCCTGGAGGAATTCGGACACAAATACGGTTCAACGGTCCCGGTCTGCATCCGCATCAACCCCCATATCCTTGCGGGGGCCAACCACAAGATCTCCACCGGGCACATCGATTCAAAATTCGGGATCTCCATCTATCAGATGCCTCATGTGCACCGCATCGTGGAGACCAACCGCATGAAGGTGGAAGGGATCCATATGCATTCGGGATCGGATATCCTGGATGTGGAGGTATTCCTCCGTGCCACGGAGATCATGTTTGAAACGGCCAAACAGTTCAAGGAGCTGGAGTTTGTGGATTTTGGAAGCGGTTTCAAGGTGGCCTACCGGATGGATGACGTCTACACCGATGTGGAAGCGCTGGGCGAGCACCTTTCGGAAAGGTTCAACAAATTCTGCAAGGAATACGGAAAAGAGCTCACCCTCATTTTCGAACCCGGAAAATTCCTGGTGAGCGAATCGGGATACTTTGTGGCCAGGGTCAACGTGATCAAACAGACTACTTCCACTGTTTTTGCAGGGCTGGACACGGGGATGAACCATTTTATCAGGCCCATGTTCTACGATGCGTATCATGAAATCCTGAATGTGAGCAAACCCACCGGGAAGACCAGGA
>JAHEEC010000033.1 GCA_024640885.1 Bacteroidota bacterium
GAGATCGTGGATGCCATTGACCTGCTTCCTTCCCAGATGGCCAGAATCTTCAGGATGAAATATTTTCAGGGGCAGAAGATCGCAGAGATCGCCAATCATCTTTCCATTTCCGAGAATTCGGTGAAAACCCACCTTTCCAGGGGGAAAACAAAGCTCCGAAAAGAGCTGCTTCATCTTCAGGGATCATTTTTTGAAGAATAATAATAAAAGTTGTCACCTGTTTTTACAACATCCGTGTCTTAGGGTTGTAAACGACGCATTGGATGGCCCGCATCACCCCTGAGATTGATTTTGAGCTCATATGGAAAAAGAGACATGGTACTCTATCCCGGGATGAGAACCAAATGTTTGAGGCCTGGCTCATTGAGGATCAGAGGCACCTTGACTATTTCAATAAAACAGATCGGTTTTACAGGGAAGGTTCCGGATTAAACGGATCAACCATGGACCCCGGGGGGGCATGGAACCAGGTCTGGATGAAGATAAGGCTCAATGAAAGGAGAAAAAAACGAAAACGGATAGCCACCCTTGCGTCTGCAGCGGCATCTGTGATCATTCTCACCACACTCTTTGTATTGTTACCCCATGGTCTCCGTACAGGTCGTGACGTGATCCCTGCGATATCCCCTTCGATCCCGCCGGGCACAGACAAAGCCATGCTGATCCTGGATGACGGCTCCACCATTGATCTGTCATTGCAAAAGGAACTATCCATCCAGTCAGGTGGAACCACCATTACGAGCAGGGGGACCTCCATCGAATACCAGCACCGGGAAGAAACAGGAGCGGCCCTGCTTAAATATAATATGCTGACCGTACCCCGGGGCGGGGAGTTTTTTATGACCCTGGCCGATGGCACCAGCGTCTGGCTTAATTCGGGTACCAGCCTCCGTTATCCTGTTCAGTTCGCATCCGGGGCAAGAGAGGTGGAGTTGCTCGGAGAGGCCTATTTTGAGGTGGCAAGGGATGAGCAAAGGCCATTCCGGATCCTTTCCGGAGCGCAGGTTGTGGAGGTAATCGGGACCTCCTTCAATATCTCCTCCTATGCCGATGATGAGCAAATATCAACCACCCTTATATCGGGTAAGGTAAATGTATATCTTACAGCGGACCCTGCAGTATCCCAGATCCTGACCCCCTCCCATCAAAGTGTATTCCACAAGACCAGCGGGCTACTGACCCAGGCAGAAGTGAATGCAGATGAATATACCTCCTGGAAAGAGGGCTGGTTCAGGTTCGAGGACCAGGACCTCTCGGAGATGATGAAAACCCTGTCAAGGTGGTACGATGTAAGTGTGACCTTCGAGAACAAGGTGGCCATGAATCTTAAATTCACCGGAAACATCAGGAGGTACGAAAATTTTGAAAAGATCCTGGAAATCATTGAGAGAACCAAGGAGGTTGAATTTGAGATAACGGATAAACAAATTATAATCAAATAGAACAATGCCCATTGGACCCCTGATAAAAATTCACAGATCCCTTGCCATGAGGATGGCATTCCTGCTGATTTCTGTGAACCTTGTACAGATATCCGCCAATGCCTATTCACAGGGTGCCAGGCTGACCATTGAACTGAGGGATATGCCCGTGGAACAGGTACTCAATGAGATCATGCAGGTGAGTGAATTCAACTTCATCTACCGGTCCGACCTGTTTGACGGAACCCCTAATATCAGCCTGAATGTGAAAGAATCATCCATTGAAGAGATCCTGAACGAGTTCATCGTTCCCCTGGGATATGGATACGAGCTGGATGATAAAACTGTCATATTCCGGAAAAGGAGGACTCCGCCACCTGCCGCCGGGAAGGTCTCCCGGCAACCCACAAGGGAGGTGACCGGTACGGTGAAGGATGCCAGCGGGGCACCTGTGACCGGGGCAAATGTGGTTGTGAAAGGGACCACCATCGGGACCAGTACCGATCTGGAAGGCAGGTTCGTGCTCCAGGTGCCCCTGGAGGCGAAGACACTGATCATCTCCTTTGTGGGCATGCTCACCCAGGAGATTGAGATCATGGACAACGTAACCTTTTACGTGGTCATGGACCAGGGCGACGTGGCCATCGACGAGGTCATCGTGGTGGGTTATGGCACCCAGAAGAAAAGTGATATTACCGGTGCGGTCTCTTCGGTGGATAAAACACGGATCGAAGAGATGGTGAGCACCGATGTGACGCAGATGATCCAGGGGGCCGTGGCAGGATTGACGGCCATGTCCACCTCGGCCGGAGCCGAACAGACAGATGATAACTCCCTCATCCTGATCAGGGGCAGGAACTCAATCACCGCCAGCAATAAACCCCTCTTTGTACTGGATGGCATTCCTTATGAAGGGGACATCGGAGACCTCAATCCAGGTGATATTCTCTCCATAGAGGTGCTGAAAGATGCCTCCTCAGCTGCCATCTATGGCTCCCGGGGGGCCAATGGAGTGATCCTGATCACCACCAGGAAAGGAGCGGTAGGGCGTACAAAGATCGTCTACGATGGTTATTATTCCATCCAGCAGGTGGCTAACTTTCCCGATGTAATGAACGGCGAAGAATATTACGAATACAAAAAGAACTGGGTGGAAGAGGGCACCGACCCGGGGGATGACGACGCGGCGCTGAGTGACTCAGAGCGGGAGGTGTATGAAAGCGGGGACTGGACCGACTGGAGGGAGGTGCTGCTGCGCACGGGAGAAAGCCACAGGCACAACCTGAGCCTCTCAGGGGGCACCAAATCCATTAACTGGCTGGCCAGCACCTCCTACCTGAAGATCAAAGGAATTGCACTGAATGATGAATATTCGAGACTGACCAGCAGGTTGAACCTGAGTGCGGATATCACCGACTGGTTAACGGTTGGAACTTCCACACAGCTGACCTTCAGCGACAAAAGCGGGGACAGCCCCTCATTCAGTGCGGTTTTCAGGATGAGTCCCCTGGTGAGGGCCTACAATGAGGATGGGACGGTCAACATCACCCCCCTGCCTGACAATCCCCTGAAAAAAAGCCCTCTGGAGGATATCCTCTATGCGGATGTAAATAAGACTTACCAGGCACTCTCCAACAATTACCTGGAGATTAACTTTCCCTGGGTGAAGGGTCTCTCCTACAGGCTTAATGCCGGGGTTCGGTTCACCTCCTTTGAAAAGGCCTATTATGCAGGCATGAATACAGTGCAGGGACAACTGGTAAACAGCGAAGGTTCCATCACAAGGGGACCCGGTATCTCCTATACCCTTGAGAATATAGCAACCTACAGGCGGAAATTCGGAAAACATTCCCTCTTCCTCACGGGGCTTTATGGCTACGAAGGGAAAAAGACCGACATATCCACCACCTATGCCAAGGGATTCCCCAATGATCTCATGAAGTGGTATGGCATCCCGCAGGCTTCTTTGGTGGAATCCACCTTCGATTATGAGGAGGAATACCTCATCTCCCAGATGTTGCGGGTCAATTACGGTTATGACAGCCGTTACCTGTTAACCCTGACAGCTCGAAGGGATGGTTTTTCGGGGTTCGGACGGAACACCAAATGGGGGATATTCCCCTCCATCGCCCTGGGATGGAACCTGGCTGATGAAGATTTCTTCCCCTTCAGGGAGGTGATGAACGTCCTGAAGCTCCGGTTCTCCTATGGAGAGAACGGGAACCAGGCCGTGACACCCTACCAGACCATTGACAGGCTTGCCATCTTCAATTATGTAAATGGATCGGCCACAGCGCCGGGATATATCCCCAGTGACATGGGCACCCCTGACCTGGGATGGGAATCCACCCGGTCCATGAACATCGGATTTGATTATGCCTTTTTGAAATCCAGGATCAACGGTGACTTTAATATATACAACAACGACACCTATGATCTGCTGCTTGAGAGAAGCATCTCGCCGGTTCACGGGGATGACAGGATCTACCAGAATGTGGGGAAAACAAACAACCGGGGCATCGAACTTACCGTCAACTCCACCAACATCAGGAAAACCTATTTTTCCTGGTCCAGCAGTGCCAATATCTCTCTGGCTAAAAATAAGATCGTGGAGCTCCAGTATGGAGATCAACTGGATGACCTCTCCTCCAGGCTCTTTATCGGGGAGGCCATCACCTCCAACTACGACTACAGGATTGCAGGAGTGTGGCAGCTGGGTGAAGAGGAACAGGCTTTGCGCCACGGGGGTGCCCTTCCCGGGTATGCAAGGTATGAGGATGTGATGCGCGATTCTTTACTGACACCCGATGACCGGACGATTATCGGGCATACCGACCCCAATATTTCCTGGGGCATCACCAATACCTTCAGGTACAAGAATATCTGGCTCTCCGTTTTCATCTACGGGATGCACGGGCTCACCAAACCAAATCCCCTGAAACATGCCAATGTGTTTATTATCAGGAACTGGTGGACGCCCGATAACCCCACCAATGACATGTGGGACAAGGACGACCGGATGGCCAACGCCTACTGGGTAGACGGGGGGGTGGATATCTATGAAAGGGCCGGTTTCGTAAGGATCAAGGATATTTCGCTGAACTACAACCTGCCCCCGAAGGTCACCCGGTTCCTGGGAATGGAGGAGATGACCGTATATGTCAGCGGAAAGAATCTGTTTACAGCAACCAACTATGAAGGGATGGATCCCGAACTGGATACCCAGCGGGCTGTACCCCTTCAAAAAGAGTACCTTTTTGGTGTTAAAGTCACATTTTAATTCGTGCGGGAAGATGAAAAGAAGAAAGTATATATGGATGGTTCCGCTGGTGGGTATATTTATGGCTGGGTGCTCTGAAGATTACCTGACCGAACAACCTCCACACCTGCTGACTGCAGAAACCATCTATACCAGCCTGGATGGTTTTGAGGCAGGACTCAATGGCCTCTATGCCCTGGTCAGAAAAGAGAGGGAAGGGCTCAGCACCTCTTCCACGCTGGTGGCAACCCTGATGATGACAGGCACCGACAATGTCTTCTCCAATTCAAAATCTGCCATGGCCGAGCCCAGTTATAACTGGCTGCTGAACAATCCAAACGCCAACGGATATTCGGAGATTTTCCTCTGGCTCTACCAGACCATCAATGCAGCAAACACAATCGTGCAGCGAGCCGGGAATCCGGAAGTGGAGTGGCATGGCGATGAGAACAAGAACCGGGTGATCGCAGAGGCCAGGGCCATCAGGGGCTGGGCTTACAGGCACCTGACCTATTTGTGGGGGGATGTCCCCCTCAAACTGGATGAGTCCACAGGCTCCAATATTATTACTGATTTTGAGCGGACCCCCATTGCCGAAGTGAGACAACTGATGATCGCTGACTGGACCTTCGCAGCAGAATACCTTGATATAGAACCCTCCCGGCGGGGCAGGATGACAAGGGGGGTGCCCATGACCTACCTGGCTGAGATCTACCTGGCCATTGGAAATCCCGACTCGGCCCTTTACTGGTCCGGCCTGTGCATCGATATTCCCCAATATCAGCTGATCACGAACAGGTACGGGATCAATCAAAACAAACCGGGGACCCCTTTTACCGATATGTTCCTGCCGGGGAACAGTGACCGCACCGAGCGGAACTATGAATCACTGTGGACCCTCCAGTGGGAGCTGAATGTTTCAGGGGGCGGCGATAACCTGATGCGAAGGGAGATGGGGGGAAAATATGACAGGTGGAGTTATGATACCGACCAGGGAGGCAAAAGCCGGTTTGCCATCACCGAGGAGCGGGGAGGTAAGGGTCTGGGCTATATCCTTCCCACCTCCTATGCCCTGCAGCTCTATCCAGGCTCCTCAGAGGATGAGCTGCAGGACGAAAGGGGTTCAGCATTTGCCCTGGCCCGTTACTTTATCCTGAGCGACGGGGATGTGATCTCCAGGGAACTGAACACATACTATGAGAGGCCCTGGCAGATCGGGGACACTGTCTGGTTTGCTCCCGGGTCAGGACAATCAGCAGGAAATCCTTATACCTCAGGGGGATATGATTTTGACAGCCTGGTGGATGGGAGGAACAAGAATGACTGGCCCTATTCACTGAAATGGGCACAGTCCGATCCGGACCTGGCTTCCGGTAAAACCCAGCACAACGACCAGGTATACCTTCGCCTGGCCGAGACCATCCTGCTCAAGGCGGAAGCCCTTTACAGGCTTGGCAGGAACCAGGAAGCAGCGGCAGAGATCAATAAATTGAGGGAAAGGGCCAACGGATTTAAAATTACATCCACCAATGTCAACCTTGACTTTATCCTGGAGGAGCGTTCCCGTGAATTATTGATGGAGGAGCATCGCAGGTATACCCTGCTCCGCTTTGGAGGGATGACCTTCTATGAGCGTACCAAGCTGTATAACGCCGACAAGGGGCTTTGCAACAACCTGATGCCCAGGGATTCACTGCTGGCCGTCCCTCAATCGGTCATCGATGCGAACCTGACAAACCCCATGCCCCAGAATCCCGGATTTGTGGATTAGAACAGGATGAACAATGGCTATATTAGACAATAAGCATATGAGACACAGCATTTCCCGCATCATGATCATCTTCATGCTCATGGCCCCATTCCTGAACCTCCCCTCTCAGGGGCACCCCGATCATGATGGCCGGCTTCCCCTGCCGGTCATGGCGGGTGACTGGACCTCGGCCAACGGCAACCTCTCGGCCAGGATCTTCCTGGGTGAGGACAGCACCTACAGGTGCCTGATCGTCCGCGACCTTTTCAGCCTTGAACCTCCCCTGGCCACACTTGTTGGTGAGGAGAGGGACCAGGTGCTTTACCTCCAGGGGGAGGGTTGGAAAGGTGAAGTCCGGGAGCAAAACCTGCTGCTGGAACATGGAGATGAGATCATAGAATTGAATGCATTCTCCAGGGTGTCCCCCTCGCTGAATGAATCCCCTCCTCAGGGTGCCGTGATCCTGTTTAACGGTACCGGCCTGGAGGCTTTTGGAAAGCTGGAACCGAAACAATGGCTGGTCCCATCGGGTCCGGCAGATGGTTGGAAGGTGGTTCCGGGGGGTATGGAAGCGGTTCCCGGGAGCGGATCCATTGTCACCACCAGGCAATTCGGGGACATTTTCCTGCATGCCGAATTCAGGTTGCTGGGAGCCCCGACCAACGGGGGGATCTACCTGCAGTCAAGGTATGAAGTGAACATCAAGGATTCCTTTGGCCAGACAGAAGGTGCCCCATGCGGTGCCCTTGGCAATGTGCTTGAACCCGGAATCCCAGTACCCACAATGAATATGGCTTCCCCACCCATGTGTTGGCAAACCTTTGACATTGAATTCAGGGCTCCCCGTTTTGATCCTTCTACCGGGGAAAAGACCGAAAATGCAAGGATCACACTTCTGTATAACGGGGTTATGATCTATGATGATGTGGAAATCCAGAAACTGAAGGGTGCTGCAGGCAGACTGGGAGAAGCTCCCCGGGGGCCCCTTTATCTCCAGGAACACGGAACCGCTTACCAGTTCAGGAACATCTGGATCGTTGAGAGAGAAGCTGAATAACAGGACGGCATGAAGGATCATATGAAAGTGAAAATGGACATACATAAACAACCTGAGACCGGAACAGGAGACAAAATCATCTTAGCGCTCCTTGCAGCCCTCTTTGCCATCCTCCCCCTGGGGATCAGGGCCCAGGTGGGGTCAAATGCATTCCCCGCGGTGCAGCCGAAGAACGGGAACTTCAACCACCCCTCTGCGGGTGAGGTTGTGGATGTCTCCCCTCCGGGGTTCTGCTGGTGGAGAGCCGGGAACCGCGACCAAGTCTTCTACAGGCTGCATGTGAAAAATGAGGAGGGCCAGGAACTTTTTGTTTCAGAGATCCTGGATGAAACGGCATGTGTCCCACCCCTGGTTTTTCCTGCAGGTTCATACACATGGACAGTGGATGCCCTGAGCCCGGATGGTGAATTGTTATCCGTCCGGGAACCATCGCCTTTCACCATTGCCGAAGATGCTGTTCCGTTGCCATGGATCGATCCATCGGAACTCCTCGGCAGGGTGCCCGAGTCCCACCCGAGGCTTCTCTTCACCGGTGAAAAACTGGCTGAAATCCGTGGTGAACTCCACTCCTCCCTGCAGGAACCATACTCCAACCTGTTGAGGATAGCCGCCGCCGCCCTTGAAATGCCCCTGGTAGAGAAGCCCGATTTCGACAAATACACAAACCGAAGCGAGTATGCAGCCAAAAGGACCGCTTACAGGACCGGGTACCACCAGGTGGGGGACACCTATATCGGAGGAGTGGTCTCCATGGCACTCACCTACCTTCTTTCCGGGGAGGAACAATATGGAGAAGCTGTCAAGGCACACCTGCTCCACCTGACCGGCTGGGAGATGGATGGGATTATGTCGGTTCAGGACCCAAAATTCGATGAGGTGGGTTTGAGGCTGGCAAGGGCACTTCCCCAGGCATATGACTGGACCTACGATATTTACACAGCTGAAGAGCAGGAGCGTATTGAGCACTGGATGGCAGGGCTGGCCGACAGCATGCTCATCAGGATGGAGCGAAGGGACTTTCTCTTTACCTCGGGCGAGAGCCACGACGGCAGGGTCCCCGGATACCTCCTGGAATTCTCCATTGCCCTGGCTGACAGACCCGGGGCCGTGGCCTGGATGGATTATGGAATGAAGGCAGCCCTCACGGTCTTTCCCCACTGGGCAGGGTCCGACGGAGGTTGGGCCGAAGGCTTATCCTATGCCCTTCAATACAACGAACGTTTCATCACACCGCTGCAATCGGTTTATGAGGCCACAGGATACAATCTCTGGCAGAAACCATTCTTCAGAAAGTTCCCCTATTTCCTCACCTATTGCACCTCACCTGTGGGAGAGATCACCCCGTTTGGCGACTCGGAGGACCAACCCGTCAGCACCAAGGCTGAAAAATTGGGTACCATGCTTCTCTTTTATGCCATCACCAATAACGATTCGGGGCTGAGATGGTGGGTGGATCTACTTGCCGGGGAGATTGATGCCGGGGAGGATGAGGAGCAGGACGAGTCCGAGGCCATCGTGAATACGGCATCAGCCATCGGGAGTTTCATGTCCCGGGAGGATATCCGGCCTGAACCCCCCGCGAACTTATCCCCCGACATGGTTTTCAATGGAATTGGATGGGTGGCCATGCACAGCGATCTGCTCCACGCGGACCAGGATCTGATGCTGTTGTTCAAGAGCTCGCCTTTCGGGCCCGTGAGCCACAGCCATCTGGATCAAAACAGCTTTGCGGTCATGAAGGGCGGAGCGGCGCTTGCTCTTCCTGCCGGATCACGGTATCCCCAGCACGGCTCCCCATTTCATACCAGGTATACACGGCTCACCCAGGCCCATAACACCCTGCTGGTTAATGGGAATGGACAGATAGACCGGGACGGGAAAGCCAATGGTGCCATTGCCGCTTTCAACTCAATGCCCCACCTTGCCTATGCACTGGGGGAGGCGGCAAAGTCATACGGAGATCCAGTGCAGGACTTTGGAAGGCATGTGATCATGATCCGTCCTTCAACCATACTTGTGGTGGACGAATTGGAAGCCTCCGAACCTGTGGAGGTGGAATGGCTCATGCATGGGAAAGAAAAATTTATCCTGGACACAGGATCACAGTCATTTATATCCACCCGTGGTCCCCACCGGATGAAGGTGGAGTTGTTTTCCCCGGGTGGCATTGAACTCTCCCAGGACAGCGCCTGGCCCATTGATCCCAAGGAGGGCTATCCCATGGTAACAACGGATTCTCCCGCACCACAGTGGCATCTCACTGGAAAACTGAACACCCCGGGTACCCGTTCGGTGGTTGTGGCATTGATGAATGTGGATCCGGCGGAAGATTCCCCGATCCGGATCAGAAAGGATCCGGAAGGGAACCTGCTCCTTTCAGGTAAATTTGAAGGGGAGGGAACCGTGGAGGGAAGGATCATTATGGACGGCAGCGCTCCGGACGGAACCGATAACCTGATCCAAATTACATACCATCCGCTTGAAGGAGAAGATGAAGTCATGAATATTCCATCATATCAAATTGATAAATAACTTAAACCATCATCCGATGAAAAACAGAAACACAATACACTCAAATGCCGGTTTAAAAAAACTCGCCCTGATCTCCATGGCAACTCTTTTTTTAGCCTCGGGGTCCGGTTTTGCGCAGGAGCTCAATGTGGTCTGGTCCCTCCAGACCAATAGCTATTCAAGCCACCTGGGGCTCAGTAAATCCAATGCAAAAAAGCTCGCCAGTGCCTATACCTCCTTTCGGGAAGAGGTGGCCACAGGTAGTAAGCAGATCAAGGATGACCTGGTCGAGGAGCAGCAGGAGCTGGCCGGGGAGGAGTTGATCACCCGGTCAAAGGAGCACTTCAACCAGGACCTGGGGAAAATCGTAGAAGAGGAGCAGCTTGCCGGTGCCATGCTTGTCCTGGGCAGCCTCAACGCCCGCTGGGACTCCTATGTGAAGATCCTGGCTGGGTACCAGCTCTCTGCTGATGACCTGGCTGTGGCCACATCGGAGGTATGCACATACATGGTTAAATACCTGGAGGCCCGCGCCGAAGCTGCAAAGGCCAATACCAGGTTTTCAAGTGTGACTGCCTCCACCCTGAAAGAAGCCCTGGACGCAGGATTATCAAAAATTCTCTCGGAAGAGCAGAAAAGTGACTGGGCCACCCAAACCGCAAGAAAAAGCAGGCAGTAAATCATACAAAACCAAATAAAAATGAAACGATTCAATGTAAAATTATCCGGTGCCAGGAGCATGAAACTGGCAGGAATAGCCGTGTTGATAATCCCTTTACTGGCCGTTACCCGTGTCAGTGCCCAGCAGGTCATCGAGCGGAAGGGGGAGGCGCATATTAAGATCGGGCTGAACGCCTATTCATTCAGCAAACTGCTGAATGACCAGATCAAGGGGCGTGGGGAAGGCATCTCCCTGTTCGACCTCCTGGACTTCTGCGCGGAAAACAACATCGACGCCATCGATCCCACGGGCTATTTTTTTCCCGGTTATCCCAAGGTCCCCACCGATGAGTACATCAACGCCTTTAAAAGGAGGGCCCATATCCTGGGGGTTGATATCAGCGGTACCGGCGTGAGAAATAATTTTGCCTCGCCGGACCCTGCGGTTCGTGCAGCAGATGTCAAACATGTGAAGGAGTGGATCGAAGTGGCCGCCAAGCTGGGCGCTCCTGTGCTCAGGGTGTTTGCCGGACCGGTTCCCGAAGGGTATGAGGAGAAATGGGATGAGGTGGCTGGCTGGATGGCCGAATCGCTCCGGGAGTGCACGGCCTATGCTGAAAAATACGGGGTGATCATCGGGGTTCAGAACCACGGGGACATGCTCAAAACTGCCGATGAATGCATCAAACTGGTAAAGATGGTGGATTCGGAGTGGTTCGGGCTTATCGTGGATACGGGCTATTTTCTGACGGAGGATCCCTATGTGGATATTGAAAAAGTGATACCCTACGGGGTGAACTGGCAGGTGAAGGAGAGTGCCTTTGGTAAGGAGAGCGATGTAAGGATCGACCTGGAAAGGCTCATGAAGATCATACACAGAAGCGGATACCGGGGATATATTCCCATTGAGACCCTTTCGGTGAAGGGCCGCCCCTATGAACCCTTCGTCCTGGTCCCCGCTTTTCTTGAGGAGGTCCGGGAAGCCATGAACGCAGAATTCAATTAGTGAGAAAGGAAGGGTATTGAATGGATGACCAGAATAAAATCGTCAGGGGGATGCCCATGTTCGCTCCCGGGGATCCTGAGATCCTGGCGAAAGAGACTGCCGAGCTCCGCGATCTTCAGCACAAGAGCAGGCGGGCCAGATTGAGGTGGTATTTTTCCAAGTCAGGTCCCGGCTGGATGCAGAGTGCCATGACCCTGGGAGGCGGAAGCGCCATGGCTTCCCTTTTTGCAGGTGCATTCCTGCAGTATAAAATTCTATGGGTTCAGCCGCTGGCCATGCTGCTGGGGATCATCATGCTCTCCGCACTGGCTCACCAGACCCTTTCCACCCAGACCAGGCCCTTTTATGCCATGAAAAAGTTTATTCACCCGGCAGTGGCCTGGGCCTGGGCCATCTGCGCATTGCTGGCCACCCTGATATGGCATTTTCCCCAGTATGCACTGGCAGCAGGGATGGCCGATGATATTATCAAGGCAGTCACCGGAGTAAAGATCGAATCCCAGGCCACCCAGACTATGGTATTGCTGGGATTGGGATTACTCTTCCTGGGCATAGGGATCCTGGTGAGCTGGAACTACGGAAACGGAAGAAAGGGGATCAAAATATTTGAGAACATCATTAAGAGCATCATCTGGTTCATCATATTTGCTTTCGCCACCGTGGTGGTGATCAGCAGTTTTTCGGATAACGGGATCCAGTGGTCCAAGGTGCTTTCAGGCTTCTCTCCCTTCTCAATCACAGAGGGAAGAATGGTATGGAATATTCCGACTGACCGGACCGGTATCTCGATCCTCATTGCCGCTTTCAGCGCTGCCGTTGGGATCAACATGACCTTCCTGTTCGGTTACTCCTTCCTTGCAAAGGGGTGGGGAAAGGAGCATAAGGGTCTTGCCCGCTTTGACCTGATCACCGGGATGCTGATCCCCTACACCCTGGCCACCTCCCTGATGGTTATTGCAGCCGGCACCACCATCTATGGGACCGGTGCGCTGAACGAAGGAGCCACCAACCTCTCCCCCATCCAGGCCGCAGGGATGCTTGAGGCTGCCGGGATCCCGCTGGTTGTATCCCGGGTCATATTCGGATTGGGAATCATCGGGATGGCCGTAAATGCCATCATCCTGCATATGCTGGTATCGGGCTTTGCGGTCTGCGAGATCTTCGGGATTGAGCCCAGGGGGTGGAAATATAAGCTGGCAACCCTGATCCCTGCCCCCGGCTTCCTGGGGGTGATCCTGTGGAGCAGGATCGGGACATGGATTGCCATTCCCACTTCAGCTGTGAGCCTGATCATGCTTCCCATCGCGTATATCGGCTTTTTCCTTCTTAACAACAGCAGCAGGTACCTTGGAGAGGACAAGCCCAGGGGCAGGAAAGCCTTCTGGTGGAACCTGGGCATGCTCCTGGCCATAGGCATTACCCTGGCAAGTGTCGCCTATTTTTTGATCACCGTGGTACCCGGATATTTTCACCGGATGCTCTAACGGAAGATCAGTTGTATATAAAACCCACTTCATGAAACATCTGAACCACAGCCTGATCCTGATCCTGATGACGTTACCTGCCCATCTGTGGGCCCAGCGGACCGTGCAGGTGCTCCCTGGCACAGGGACCCTTGAAGCAGCCATCGCTGCCGCAGAACCTGGGGATATACTCCGGCTGGATGCTGGGGGAAGCTACGCACTTTCGGGCGATGCCTCTAATTTCGGAACAATAAAGATCCCGGTAACCATTGAAGTTGAGCCGGGAGCCGGAGAAAAGGCAGTCATAGGGGCGGGTCCCCGCACCGCCTCGACCAAATATCTCTTCGTCATCGGCGATGGAGCCGACCTTACACTCAGGGGGCTGGAGATCCATGGCCTGCTGGATGATACCCTGGCTGTCAGCAGCCTCATGGTCTTCGATGCACGACCCGATCCCAGCACGGCCCGGATCGGAAATTTCAGATTTGAGGATTGTGTGTTCCATGACTTTAAGGATAACATCGTGCACGGGATGAAGGATGACTGGGCCCGGGGCCTGATCCAGGATTCGGTCTTCATCCACAATGTGACCGTATACAATGCAAAGCATTTCCTTCAATACAAGCATGTTTCACTGAGGCACCTGGAGATGACCAACACCACTGTGTTCCACATGCAGGGAATGGCCCTGAAGATCGGGAAGATCGGTTACCGGTGCGTGCTTGAGACTCCGAATAAGCCCTATATCCCCGTCACCGATGAGACCATTACCCCCACCGGTTTCATCGATCACTGTACCCTGGATGACCTGGGGGACATTCACGGGCATATTCAGGTGGACAATGCCTATCACCTGCTTACCATCTCCAATTGCATCATTTCTCACCAGCAACAGTTCAACCAACCACCGGTTTTTTTCTTTGAACCTGCCGTGGAACTGTGTGTAAGCATCCAGAACACCTGTTTCTGGGAAGTGGGTCCACCCAATGCAGATGTGGGCGGATCCGCATGGATCGGGTATGAATTCCTGGATACCACAATCACCGATCCGGAATTCCTGGATGCCTCCAGCGGTGATTTTTCCCTCCCAGATCACTCCGGGCTGCTGACAGCCGCCACTGATGGGGGACAGGTGGGTGACCTGCGCTGGGGAACCTATTCGACCACGGGGTTGGATGAATCCGAAGGATCCCGGCCCGGGGAGTACCAACTCTCTCAAAATTACCCTAATCCCTTCACCCATTCCACCTCCTTTACCTACCATGTTGAGAAGGGCGGATTCATTTCCATCAGGCTCTATGCCATCACCGGGGAGGAGATCGCCACTCTGGTGAATGAAACAAAGTCCCCCGGGACCTACAGGGTGGACTGGGTCGCCGGGAATGCAGCCAGCGGGATCTACATTTGCAGAATGGAGGCGGGAGGAACCTCTCTCTACAGGAAAATCATGCACCGTTAAAAATTGGCGCCCTTGAAGCTAACCGGATCCTGCATCGTGTTTTTCCTTCTGTTCCTGTGCACTCCCCGCGTAGCCTCAGCCCAGGAACCTGCACTTTATAAACTGGTGGGATTTGCCACAATGAACGGCGGGACCACCGGGGGAGCCGGGGGGGATACCGTGACTGTACATACCGGCACCGCCCTGCAGGAGGCCCTGATTTCAAGGAAAAAGGATACCACCCCCATGAAGGGTTGAATCAAGGAAAGCCAGGGATCACGCTCCTCCTTCAGCCCAATCCAGTGTCCGGAACCGGAAATATAAACTTCTCGGTTAATGAACCGGGAGAGGTATCCCTGATCCTTTACGATATGAACGCAAGACCCCGTTTACTCCACAGCGGTTTTGCCGAAAGCGGGGAATCACACACCGTAAGCCTCAATGCCGGGGGGTATGTTCTCGGTGTCTATATGGTGGAACTGGTTTCGGGAAGTACAAGGGCTCGTTCGAAACTGCTGATCCTGGAATGAGAAGCAGCAACAAATGAAAAGAGGTCGTCTCAAAAGTTATACTTTGAGACGGCCTCTTCAGGTTATTTCACATGATTACAAGGATTACTCCTTAATGAATTTATGGGTGATCAGGTTGTCCGAACGATCCACGGCCTTCACCATATAGACACCGCCAGAAATCCCTGAAAGATCAATGGTCTGGTTCCCCACATCGAAGGTTTCAAATACCTTCCTTCCGGACAGGTCGTAGACGCCCAATGAGGCATACATTCCCTCAACGACCAGTCCTACCCCGCTGTTGTAATAGATCCCCAGGGTGGTTGCCAGGTCATTGTCAATTCCTGTCTCGTGGCTTCCGGGCACCCCCCAGATCTTGATGTTATGGATCCTTGAGTTTTGAGAAACCCCGTCCGTGTCCACACCCGAGGTAAACTTCAGGATCACGTTGTCCCGCCCGATATTCAGCGATACATATTCACCCAGCTTGGTATCGGATCCGATGATCTCTCCGATCCCCGGTCCGTCTTCGGTCCAGGGTCCTTCCCAGGTCTCCCCTCCATCCACTGAGGTATAGAGGCGCACGCCCCTGTCCGAACTGGTGCAGGAATAGGCAAATTCGATCCGCGACACATTGGATAACTGGGGCAGGTACATCTGGCCGATGGTATCACCCTCCTCGGATGTTTTGGTCAGGCCAATAAAACCGGTGGTCACGTCGATCTGGTTTTCGGCTACTTCGCCCTGGTTGACCCTCTTGGTATTGCATTCGGGGCTGATGAGGTATTTGATCAGGGTCACTTTCCCGGATCCCCCCGTTTCATAGCTCAGGTCATACTCGTCGGGACCTGCAATATGACTGAAGTTCTCGCAGTCGGCCGGCGGGTCCGATACCACACCCTCCGTAGCCGGCCAGGTTTGGAAATCCTCATCAATTATCAATGCCTCCTGTGCAAAACCAGAGGTTCCTGCAAGAAAGGCTGCCACTGTCATGGAAAGTAAAAGTTTTTTCATAGGTAGGTTTTTGATGATTAAATAAGATGATAAATCAGGCCGGAGAATAATTCCGGCCTGATTTACTCGAAAAAGAAATGCTATTGTATCACTACTTTGGTGACTGCCGAACCTTCATTGAGGTCCACGCGAAGCTGGTAGATCCCGGAGGGATACTTCCCGGCATCCAGGAACATATAATTGTCACCCTGAACGGTCATCTTCTGGAACCTGTCCACCTGCTGACCGGCTACATTGAAGAGAATTGCAGAGGATGGTCCGGATGATTCTGCCCTGAAGCGGATGGTCACCTGGCCCTCTGCGGGGTTTGGGTATGCCGAGAGTGCCATGGGATTCAACTCCCTTTGCTCAACGGAAACTGAATTGCCGGCATCATCCCAGGCCCATGCAACAGCCCTTTTAATAATGGTGAAAAATTCAGGGGTTCCATAACTCCCGGTGGTGGCTGCATCTCCGTTCAGTCCAATGGCATTCACGCCCCAGTAAACCATTTTGTTGTTGTCAGGACCAATGGCATCCACGGTAACCAGGTTCCAGAAATCTGCACTTGCAGCATGTGATTTCATCTGTCCCAGTTTGGCCGAATAGGTGACATTCGCCTCTTTGATGGAAACCGGACGGATCAGGCCCACATCCACAGTGGAGTTTGACCAGGCAACCTCTGCCCCCACTTCGAAGACCTCGGTGATGTAGTGGGTGTTATCCTTGATCACCAGCACCTGTTCCTCAGCGGTGGCCGCACCCTCAGCTGTCTGCAGGAGCTCAGCACCGTTATCGTTGAGCCATGCCCAGCGATCATTTCCGGTGGCTACCGCATAGCCTTCAAGGTTCACGCAGGGCAGGGGATACCCGTCGGTGGCAAACCTGATTACCGCCTTTGAATCGACTGCCTCGGTAATGAACATGCCTTCATATTTGGTATAATCCAGGGGATTGAAGTCCGGACCTGTCCCCACATCATATTCTCCGTTGCTGTTCCAGAATTCAGGAGCATAGCCCCACGCGGTCAGGCTGTCAAAGAGATCCTGGTCGGACTGGTAGGTCCCAAGTACATCGCGGCCGACCATGAGGATGGCTTTCTGTCCGAACCCATCGGATGCCAGCATGGCCAGTGCCAGTGATAGCACAAATAATCTAGTGTAAAATCTTTTCATAATCAATATGTGTTTAAGTTTAATAAATCTATAAAAAAGTGGCCACCTCCGAAGAGGCAGCCACTGTATTGAATATTCAGGTTATTGCTTGAGGAACTTGCTCATGGAGCTCTTTCCTCCGCTCTCCACCTGCATCAGGTACAAGCCTGACTGCAAAGAACCGATGTTGAGCTGGATCCGTTCTGTCCCCCAGGAGGACTGTTCCAGTACCACCTTACCGATGGCATTGAAAATGGTCACCTGGCTGATCTCCTCGTCTGATTCCACATACAACTGCTCGGAGGCCGGGTTCGGGTAAAGCTTCACAGAAGAACCTGTATCGCTGTATTTCTCAACGCGCACGGAGCCTGAAACATATGGATATACAGTCACACTGTAACTCCACTGGTTCCCGTTCTCGGCGGTTACCACAATTTTGGTCATGATCGTGTCACCTGCAGAGACGTCAATGGTGCTGTCACCCACAACAGTGGCGAATTCATTGCTTGCGGTTGCCATCAGGTCAACCACCGATGAATCCTGCACAAGTTGCAGGTCATAGGCCATTACTTCGGCACTGAAGGCTGGAGTAAGCGTAGCGGTTGCCACACTGTAATCCAGCGCACTCAAGGATGCATCAGAGGAGACCGCATTCACGATGCTCAGTTCTGCACCCAGCATCCGGCTGATCTCATTCAGGTAGACCTGCTGTCCATCGGCTGTAAGCGGGAAGAAGTTGGAGAAACCAGCATTGTCGTTCCCGAATCCGAAATAGGTCCGCGCTCCGGCCGGCAAATCCACCGATCCGGGGTAGAACTCAACACCAGCATCAAACCTGACCAGCAATGGGTTCCTGAGGTTGTAGGTGGCCACAATGGTCCCGTTGGTAGTTGAGTCCAATCCCAGGAAGTCATGGGCAGGAAGCAACATTCCAATTGAGTCACCATCCAGGGTCACATTGGAGAATACCACATCGTCGGGCATACCCGTCACACCGTAAGCCACGGCGGGTCCGTCGTTCTGATGGTAGGCATTGGTGCTGTTGAACCAGTTGATGCGGCTGCTTCTTGCATCGTATTGTCCGTTCAGGATCACCGGTACGGTCAGGTTATTCCAGGCCTCTTTGTCAAGATTCTGGAAATCACTGCTGGAAGGACTGCGGCCGATGATCACAAGGTCTGCAGCATTCAGCATATCAATGGTATCCTGTCCGGCAGCTCCCAGTTTTCCGGGATAGAACTTGGTTACCCTGATGCTGTTCTTCTCCAGGAAGTTCATTTGCGGATCATCCTGGTCATCATCCGAGATAAGGGTGACGTTAAAGTCTGCAAGTCCCCATGAAGCCTCGGGTACAGCAATCCCAACCAGCCTGCTGATCTCTGCCAGGTAAACCTTCTTGGCATCCCTGGTGAGCGGGAAGAAGTTTACTGCACCTGCATTGTCGTTCCCGAATCCAAAATAGGTCCTGGGTCCGGCGGGCAGGTCTACTGAGCCCTCATAGAATTCCACTCCTGCATCAAATCTGACCAGCAACGGATTCCTGCCTGCATAGGCTGCAAGGATGGTTCCGTTGGTGGTGGAATCCAGGCCAAGGAAATCATGGGCAGGATAGCACCATCCCAGTGAATCGCCGACCAGGGTTACCCCTGCAAATACAGCATCTGAAGGATCGGATACAACGCCATAGGCCACTGCCGGTCCATCATTCTGATGATAGGCATTGGTACTGTTGAACCAGTTGATCCGGCTGCTCCTTGCATCATACTGTCCGTTCAGGATCACCGGAACGGTCAGTCCGTTCCATGCCTCTTTATCGAGTCCCTGGAAGTCGCTGCTGGATGCACTCCGGCCAATGATCACCAGGTCAGATCCGTTGAGCATATCAATGGTATCCTGTCCGGCGGCTGAAAGTTTTCCGGGATAGAATTTGGTCACATTGAATCCCTGCCTGACAAGCCATTCATACTGGATATCATCCCTGGTATCGGGAGTCATCAGGATTACGCGGCTGTCTGCCGTTCCGAAAATAGGCATCTGGGTCTCCTGTCCGGTCATCCTGTTGATCTCTGCCACATAGGCCGCTTTGGCCGCTTTGGTCAGAGGGAAGAAGTTGGCCTCGCCTGCATTGTCATTCCCAAAACCGAAATAGGTCCTTGGTCCGGCGGGCATATCCACTGAGCCCTCATAAAACTCAACGCCTGCGTCAAACCTCACTACCAGCGGGTTTCTCCCGGCATAGGCCACCAGGATCGTTCCATTGGTGGTGGAATCCAGGCCAAGGAAGTCATGGGCCGGGTAACACCATCCCACTGAATCCCCAACCAGAAGGTCCACACCGGCAAAGATGGGATCTGAAGGATCAGATACCACGCCGTAAGCCACGGGAGGGCCGTCATTAGAATGGTAGGCATTGGTGCTGTTGAACCAGTTGATCCTGCTGCTCCTGGCATCATACTGTGCATTCAGGATCAGCGGAACGGTCAGGTTGTTCCAGGCCTCTTTGTCAAGTCCCTGGAAATCGCTGCTGGATGGACTGCGACCAATGATCACAAGGTCGGCAGCATTGAGCATGTCAATGGTATCCTGACCGGCGGCTGAGAGTTTTCCGGGATAGAACTTGGTCACATCAAAACCATTGTTAAGCAGGAATTCATACTGTTCGTCGTCCCTGCTATCGTTGGTGATCAAAATGACAGACTGGGCAGAATTCAATGAGAGGCTGTCGGGAATGGCGGCCCCTTCGCCGGGTGCATAGGCACCGGTGGTGTCAAATACCATCCAGTCGATCAACCCGCCGTAATCGTCGCTGCCGCTGCCGTCACCCCACTGGATATACTGGTTGGAGGTGGTGCTGTTGCTGGTGTCGACCATCACGGGATCCGCCTTCTCATCCACGTAAACCATGAGGGACTGGTCGCTTTTGAATGCAATCCGGACCACGTGCCACTTGGTCATGTCAATATCATAATCCGCTCCCACTGAGGTGCGGCTCGGATTCAGCTTATCGCTTTCGATCCGGATCTCCGGCCTGTATTCACCGTTGCGCATGACCAGGTTTACCAGGTGGAAATCACCGGGACTTAAATCGGCCCGTACACGGGTAACAAGGGTAATACCGCTTACGGGGAGGCCCAGATCGGCCTGCCACCTGAAGGTACCGTTCACCACTTTGTATTGAAAGAGTTTGTTCCCTTCCAGTGCAGGATCATCAATAATGGCAGCAGTCAGGGCATCCACATCATTGTTGGAGGACTGACTGAACACTGAATCAGGAGAAACACTGCCATCATAAACAACCCACTGTTGGGCGGATAGTTGTGCCAATGTCAGAAACATTAGGAACAACAGGGTAAAGTTTTTCTTCATAATAGTTTTGATTTTGATGATTAGGTTCTTATTAAGGCTTTAAATAATGAAATATATCCCATCTTGATGTTTAAAAATTAGCGCCCCATGATAGGTGAATAGGTTTTTTGCAGTCACCAGCCCGCAAACGACAAACAATTTACTACATTTTTTTCAATCGCAATGAACACCGGGTGTTAATGAGCTCATAAAATCAGCGGGTTCCAGCGCTGCGTGGGTAACCCTTACCGCCCTGATCAAACCATTGAACCAGTTTCTATCGTCCATTCGCCCTCCCAGCGATGTTTTTCCAGAGGCACTGAGAATGGCATCCATATAGGATACCTGCCCGGTCAATTCTTTTTTACCATCCATATAAGTGGTGAAGGTCCCCTGTTTAAAAGTGATCGCGGCATGGTGCCATTCACCTGATGGATGGGTCAGGGTTTCATCGATCAGTGCAAGGTCATCTCCGTCGGTCCGGATGAATCCATCCAGGTAGCATAAGTTTTGCTCATTGATGCGCAATTCGATCATCACCCTTTTCTGCTGCGGATCGTCAGGATCCTGGATATGTACGAAACGGGGTTCCCTGTTCTCGGGATAGGATGCGGTCGGTTTAAACAGTACTTCCAAGGTAAACTCCCGTGCTCCGCCAATGGGATTTGCATCCACCAGCAGCCGGTCACCATCCCCGTCAAACATGACTGCACTGCCCATTTCTGTGTCCATCACTTCAGGGTCACCCGACACCATCACCCTGTGACTTCCGATGACCTCGAGATTATCGAGGAGCCACAATTCTCCGCCGGCCGTACCCTGGCCCCTCAGCACCATGCACAGCATGACCATTAAGATGGAAATCAGCAAGGTTGAGCGCCTATAGTTCCTCATATGACACTTCCGTTTCAAGGGCTCCCTTACCCACGCGAACCTTGCCGGCGGCAGTTTTTACATCATCCGATCCGATGGTGATACCCTCCGTGGCATACCCCTCCACACGGCACAATACCTCGTTGTTCCCGGTGACGGAATTCAAGTTTGCGCCCTTCACATTGACCAGGTTGACTGTGGGTTGACCATCAGTCATGACCGTCACGCCTCTTACAGTTATATCACTGGCAAACAGGCAGTTGATTCCACCTGTGGATGTAAATACCGAATTTTCAATCACCAGGCCGCTTACGGGCATCTCGGGCAATCCCATGATCTGCAGCGCCCTGTTGGCGCCGTGACAGTGAATCCTGTCTATGGTGATATTCCTGAATTCGGGGGTCTCCTCTGTCACCTCTGGAGCATTGATCATCAGGTTTTCAATGGGATCCTCCCCCATTTCGGTGGGCGCCAGTCCCGCATAAAACAGGTTAAAGATGATGGCATCCGTGGCAATGTTGATCATGCGGATATTCTCAATGTGGATGTTCTCCACCACTCCGCCCCGTCCCCTTGTACTTTTGAACCGCAATCCCACATCGGTACCCAGGAATGAACAGTTGCTCACCCAGATATCCTTCACCCCTCCCGACATTTCGCTGCCCACCACGAAACCGCCATGGCCATGGTAAACCACGCAGTTATCCACTTCCACGAACTGTGTGGGAATCCCCCTTTGCCTTCCCTCCTTGTCCTTACCGGATTTGATGCAGATGGCATCATCTCCCACATCAAAATGAGAGTTCCTTATGGAGACCTTGCTGCACGATTCCACATCGATGCCGTCCCCGTTCTGGGCAAACCAGGGATTTTTTACGACGATATCATTCACAGTCAGGTTTTCACACATCAACGGATGGATACACCAACCCGGTGAGTTCTGGAAAGAGGGTCCGTCAAGCAGCACCCGGTCGCATCCGATGAGCTGCACCAGTGGGGGACGGTAAAAAGCCTTATACTTATCGGGATCCTGGAGGGTGGTCAGGATTTCCCTGAAGCGGTCGGGGTCCCTGGATACCTCGTAGGCATATTCGTTGGGCCACCAGACTTTACCAGAACTATCCACTGTTCCCCCGGAGCGCACCAGTGCCTTCCACTGGTCCTCGGTGGTTTTCATCTTCTTCACGGGTCGCCATGCATCGCCAGAGCCGTCAAAAACACCCTTGCCCGTAATGGCAACATTTTCGATGCTGTCGCCAAAGATCGGGGGCATGGCCCTGAAATCCCTGCGGCCTTCAAAATAGGAATCCACGTATGGATAGTGATCAAAATCACGGCTGAATAGCACCACTGCACCCTCCTCCACGTGCAGATCCACATTGCTCATGAGCCTTATGGGTCCGGTCACCCAAACTCCCTCTGGAATGATTACCCTTCCGCCTCCCTCGGCTGCACAGGCCTCAATGGCGCTGCGAATTGCCTCTGTATTCAGCGAAATCCCGTCAGCCAGCGCACCGTAATCGGTAATGACAAACTGCCTGTCGGGGAAGGAAGGGACCTGAATATCGAATTTTTTTCCTGGTTGTTCCGTGTCGGCAGCAGGTTCACTGGCACACGCCGTCAATGTGATAAAGGGTATCAGCAATAGCTGAAGAAAAGTTTTTCGTCGTTCCATGATGCGGTAGTTGATTCGGGAGATGTTACCTGTTCAGTTCATAGGCTGCGAGAATAAAGGGCCCCACAGCTTTTGAATCATTTTCTCCTTTCCTTTCGTTGATGTAATATTCATAGTCGCCGCTCCGGTAGGGAATCCCTCCCAGCCCGGCCGCAAAGCAACCATCAGTAATGGTGAGCCTGCCATCCGGCTCTACCCTGATAAATTTTTCCAGGATAGAGTCAAAGGAGTTTTCCGCCACCTGCAGGTATTTCTTATCCAGGTATCCATGCATGGCTCCCTTTGCAAAGGCATAGACGAACATGCAGGAGGCGGACGATTCCAGGTAGTTACCCTGACTGCCGCCCATATCCAGGACCTGGTACCAGAGCCCGCTTTCCTGATCCTTCACTTTCACCAGTGCCTCCGAGGTCCTGTGAAGGATCTGGATCAGCTGCTCCCTGCCCGGATGGGTCTCGGGGAAAAAATCCAATACGTCCACGATGGCCATCATATACCAGCCCATGGCCCTTCCCCAGAAATGAGGGGAGCATCCGGTTTCATCATCGCTCCATTTCATTCCCCTGCTGGCATCATAGGCGTGGTATAGCAATCCTGTTTCAGGATCCCTTGTATGCTTTTCGATCAATGTGATCTGCCTCACCACTTCATCGAACCACTCAGGCTCCCCGAACACGGACCCGTACCTGGCCATGAAAGGGGAACTCATATAGATCCCGTCCAGCCACATCTGGTAAGGGTACCTGCCTTTGTGCCAGAATCCTCCGTCAGGATTGTGAGGCTGATCCTTGAGCTGTTCGGCCAGCTGGTCAATGGCTTTTTTATATTTCTCCTCCCCGGTCCGCTGGTACAGGATGATCAGGTTGTTCCCCGGGTTGATCTTATCCAGGTTGTACTCGCTCAGGTTATAGTTGAAGATCTCCCCCTTCTCACCGATGAAAAAGTCCACGTAGTTTTTCATGTAGTCCTCATAGGCTTTATCATAGGATCCAAGCCTGTCAATAGCCTGGGCCAGCATGGCAATGTCGTATTGCCACTTGGGAGAGTTGCGGTTATGGAACTTAAGGTCCATGTCGGTGAGCCGGGGGTATCTTGAAATCACCGATTCGGCCATTCTTACGGACCAGGGCTGATTATTGTCCTGGTTCCCCGGTCCCATGACCTGGCAGTTTGTGAACACCGACATACCAGCCAGGATGAGGGGAAGGATTATACTTCTTTTTTGTATCATGGTTCACATATTACAGGATTATTGGGGGAAAGGATCCCCACTAATTCAAATGTATGGGATTGCACAGGGATGCATGTTTAATAATTAGCCAAACTAGCGTGGGAATCTGGTATAACAGAATCGCGGGCAGCAATCCGCATGAGAACCGGGTTGATTTTAACTGACCGGGTAATGGGAGGGTGAAACGCCGTATTGTTTCTTGAAACTGGTACTGAAATAGCGGATATCGTTGTATCCCACCATGTAGGCTACTTCTGAGACCGTGAACTCGCCTGTTTCGATGAATTTGGCAGCTTTTTTCAGCCGCATCATCCGGATGAGTTCTACAGGCTGGTAGCCGGTGATACCCTTGATCTTCTTATAGAACAGGGTTCTGCTAATATAGACCATGGTGGCCAGCCGCTCCACATTAAACTCTGGATCGGCCAGGTGATCGTCGATCAAAGCCAGGACCTTTTCCATGAAATCCTTATCCTTGGGGGTGACCTTTACTTCACCGGGCTTCAATTCAATTTTGCTATTCAGGATCTCCCTGATCTTTTTTCTCTGGGAAAGCAGGGATTGGATATAGGACTTCAACAGCTCCGTATTGAAGGGTTTGGGCACATAAGCCTCTGCGCCGACCTGCAATCCCTCCACCTGGCTCTCTACCGACGATTTGGAGGATAGCATGATCACCGGGATATGACAGGTACTGAATTCATCCTTCAGTTTCACGGTAAGCTCTATTCCATTCATTCCGGGCATCATCACATCGGTGACAATCAGGTCGGGCGCCAGTTGCTGAGCCTTGTTCCACCCTTCGATCCCGTCCTTTGCAATATCCACCCTGTAGGAGGGTTCCAGGATCTTCCGGATATAAAGGCACATCTCCACATCGTCCTCAACCAGCAGAATATGGGGCTTCCTGTGATGTTCCTCCTGGTACCCGGGAAGTGATTCCAACGTGGGGGTTTCTGCCACATCACTGCTCATTTTCGGAGTGTAGCTGTACGCTTCCCGCTGTTTCACAATGGTATGGGCCGGGAAATGAGAGTTCCCGGCCAGCAGCTTCACGATGAAGTCCGTCCCTTTTCCAGTGGTGCTCTCCACCCTGATCTCACCATGGTGCAGCTTGACATACTCCTGGGAGAGGGACAACCCGATACCTGTCCCCTCATAGGGACTCTCTCCGCCGGTATGGGAAACGAAGAACCGGTCAAAGATGAGGTCCAGTTTCTCCTTCTCAATCCCAATCCCCGAATCGCTTACCCTGATTTTAATGCAATTTTCGGGATCAAATTCCCTGCTCACAATGATCGAAATGGTTTTATGTTCAGGTGTGAATTTAAATGCATTGGAGAGCAGGTTGAAGATCACGATATCAAGCTTCTGGATATCCCCCCACACAACCAGGTCCTCCTCTGAATGATCGTAGATGAGGTTAAAGTTGATTTGCTTTTGATTGGCCTGGGCTTCAAAACTTTCATAGATCTGGTGCAGGAACGGGACTAACTCAATCTCCTGTATCCGCAGGGTGACCTTTTCATGCTGCAGCTTTCTGAAATCCAGGATCTGATTAACCATTCTCAACAACCTCTTTGAATTCCGGTGGGCCACTGTGAGCTGGTGCCTCACCTCCGGATTGAGATCCACCCGGGTGATCAGCCTTTCAAGTGGGCCCAGGATCAGGGTCAGCGGGGTCCTCAGCTCGTGGGATATGTTGGTAAAAAACCTGAGTTTTGATTCAGCCACCCGTTTCTCCACCTTCAGGTTGTTTTTCAGACGAATGAACCTGAGGGTGATCCTGTACCCCAGGAGAAACAGGGTCAGAAGCAGAATGGTATAGATCCCGTAGGCCAGTCCTGTTCTCCAGAAAGGGGGAAGGATGGTCACCTCAAGGGAGGATTCTGTTCCGTATTCTGAAAGGTCACTGTCCAGTCCCTTCACCCTGAAGACATAATTTCCGCTTGGAATATTGGTAAAGGTGGCTTTATGCTCAGTGCCCACATAATTCCAGTCCTCACTGAATCCCTCCAGCTTATATTCGTAATGGTTGCTTTCGGGTGACTTGAACGAAAGCAGGGAGAAACTGATGGAAAAATTGGATTGATTGGCTTTGAGGATGATCTTCCTGGAATAGGTGATGGAGCGGTCCAGCGGAGATGTGGCCCCCCCTGGTACCATTTCGATGTTGTTCAGCTGCAAACCGGTGAGACAGATGGAGGGGTGCAGCTCCTCTGTGCTGATCATGTCAGGCGAAATAGCATAGAACCCGTTGACGGTTCCGAAAAGGAGCTTGCCGGTTGGTGAGACCGCAGCGGTCCTTTCAGAAAAAAAGACCTCCGGCAGCCCTATCTTCTTATCGAAATTTACCATCTCTCCGGTAAGAGGGATATACCTGGTCAATCCACTGGCAGTCCCGATCCAGATACATCCATAGAAATCCTCTGCAAGGCTGAGGATATAGTCATCCTTCAACCCGTCCTTCTCCGAAAAGTAAGCATACCTGAACTCCTCCTCCGAAGGGTTGAGGATCTCATTTACCCCGCCCCCTGAAGAAGCCAGCCACAAATGTCCGCTTTTGTCCTCCATGATCATGATGATGTCATTGTATGAAAGACCACTTTTTTGAGTGGGATTTGAAAGGGCGTGCCGGATCTTCAGGTTATCCCGGTTCCCTTTGTAGATATCCACGTAATTGATCCCGAAAGTGGTGGCCAGCCAGAGCCTTCCATTCCGGTCCAGGTGCAGGTCCCTGATCTGATCGGTGGTGATATCGCTGTTGGCGGTTGTATAATTGCGGAATATCCACCGGCCCTCCTCATCCCTCTCCATGAGGTTCAGTCCGCCCCCGTAAGTAGCCACCCATATGCGTCCCAGGTCATCCATGATCAGATCGTACACATTATTGTTATTCAGTGAATTCACATTATCTGCCAGTTGGTGGATATGGGTGAATGTGAGCCTGTCATAACGGGTTGAAGCCTTGTCCAAAGACTGCTCCGAAATAAAGATCCCTGCCCCCTTGGTGGAAAGCCAGATGTGGCCTTCCCGGTCTTCCGCAATCGCATAGACATTGTACCCGGAAAAATTGGACCCCGGATCCTCCTTAATGATATGGATGAGGTTGTAGTCCTGGTCATAAATATAGAGCTGACCGTTCTTGGTGCCTGCCCAGGTATTGCCCCTGGTGTCCACAAAGACAGCCCTGACCACATTCTGAAGCTTGCTTTCGGGAGAAGGAACCGGTACTATGTATTGAAATGCTTCATCCACGGTGATCATCCTGCTTAACCCGCTCCCGAACCAGCTGGTCCCGATCCATAAATTGTTCTCGCGGTCCTCCACTATGCATTCCACAACGCTCGATTGCAGGGAACGCGGATCGCCCGGATCATTGAGAGAGACAATAAAGCGATCCTCCTCCCGCTCATAGGCCTGGATCCCGATGTTCTGCCCCCCGAGCCACAACTGATTCTTGCTGTCCTCATAGATCTTGATCCGCTCATCATCGGTCAGGTTCATGAGCACCTCCGGGGTCAACCGGTAATAATGGAAACTCTCCGTAGAGGGTTCAAAACGTGTGATCCCGAACTGGTCTGTAAGCAACCAGACCTGGTCAAACCGGTCACAATGGATCTGGTGGATGATGCTCCCCGATTCCTTGCTAGTGAATACAAATTCCCGGAAACGGTCATCTTCGGGGTCATAATTCAGCAATTTGCCCCCCCCTGTACCTATCCACAGCTCATTTCCATGTGCCTGAAGGGTGGTCACTTCAATGGGTGCAGGCTGACCGGATCCCGTCAGTCCCTCATAGCTTTCAAAAATTTCATTGCCCTGGTCATACCAGATCAGTCCCTCTCCCCTGCTTCCGAACCAGATCCTGTTTCCTGCCATCTCCACATTTGAAAATGAGGTTCCGCTGAAATATTTCAGCACCTTCGGGTTCTTGCTTTCCAGTTCATCTTCATGGATCCTGTTGAGCCCGTTATCGGTGCCGATCCAGAAATAGTGGTTTTTGTCCTGAACCACAAAGGTGACATTGTTGCTGGTGAGCAGGCTTTCATTTCCCGGGTGGTTTTCAATATGATGGATCACAAGCTCATCATCACTGCTCTTACAGGTAATGAAGATCACCCCGGCCCTGTCGGTGGAGAGGCAGACAATGCCGTTCTCCGTTTCATAGTAATCATGGGCCCTGGTCTGCACGGGGCTGTCGGTCCCGCCGGGGAAACTGATGAATTTTTCGGTGGCTGGATTGAAATACTGGAATTTGCCATCATGGGTCCCGATCCACAACCGCCCCTTCTGGTCCTCCTGGATGGAGGTGATTCGGTTTGTACCCGTGGATTCACTCTCCAGGTCATTGAACTTATAGATTCTGAAACTGTAACCATCATACTTGTTAAGCCCGTTGAAGGTCCCCACCCAAAGGAATCCGAGCCGGTCCTGGTGAATGCAGGTCACATTGTTATGGGAGAGGGGATTCATGGAGTATACCTCCTCGAACCGGATCTCTGACTGGGCCGCCAGCCCGGCAAAAAGGAACAACAGGATTGAGGTATGTAGTGTTCTGACCATTTGTTTCGGGTCCTTGAAGACTGATTTTGTGAAAGGTTCCTCCATACAAATATAAGTGGTTCGATAAAATCCGATCCAATCCGGGGCTAAATATAGTTCTTTCTCATTTTTGCATCCCTTTGGCCCTCTGATTTGCAGGTGTGAAATTGTCATAAATGTGCTGCTAAATTGTTAATTCCCCAACCTTCGGATCCCATTTGAGCAGGATAATAGTAATTTGTATTCCAATTCAATCCTGAAAATTCTCTTCATGAAAGAAGCCCTGATCGTATTTTTCCTGCTCCTCTCCACGGAGATCATTTCCCAACCCTGGATCCCGGATCCCGGCAACGGGAGTTTTCAGAACCCGGTGATCCACGCGGACTACTCCGACCCGGATGTGATCCGCGTGGGCGATGATTTTTACATGGTCTCGTCCAGTTTTAACTGCATCCCGGGATTGCCTTTGCTCCATTCAAAGGACCTTGTCAACTGGAAGATCGTGAACCACGTGTTCCACGCGATGCCTCCAGGAGATCTCTTCTCCTCCCCCCAGCACGGAAACGGTTGCTGGGCCCCTTCCCTTCGCTATCACGAGGGTACCTACTACGTCTTCTTCGGGGATCCGGATTTCGGCATCTACATGAGCAAGACACAGGAGCCCCTTGGCACATGGGAGCCCCTGGAACTGATCCACCCGGCCAAAGGATGGATCGATCCATGCCCCCTCTGGGATGAGGATGGGAAAGCCTACCTGGTGCATGCCTTTGCAGGGAGCCGTTCGGGACTGAAAAGCATCCTGGTGGTGCACCGGATGAAGCCTGATGGTACCGGGCTCCTGGGGGAAGCGATCATGGTCTATGACGGTCATGAAGAGAATCCGACCATTGAGGGACCGAAATTTTATAAAAGAAACGGGTTCTATTATATCTTCGCCCCGGCCGGCGGTGTGAAACCAGGCTGGCAAACTGCACTGAGAAGCAGGGACCCCTTTGGACCCTATGAGATCAGGAGGGTGATGCAGCAGGGCTCCACTGGAATCAACGGGCCCCATCAGGGTGGATGGGTAGAGCTTGAGAGCGGGGAGTCGTGGTTCCTTCATTTCCAGGATAAGGAGGCCTACGGGAGGGTGGTTCACCTGAACCCGGTCACATGGAAGGATGACTGGCCCGTCATCGGGACCGATCCGGATGGAGACGGGATCGGTGAACCGGTTACCAGGCATACCAAGCCTGATGTGGGTACCGTATACCCACCTGAGGTCCCACAGACCTCGGACGAGTTTGACGGGACGGCCATGGGCCTTCAATGGCAATGGCATGCCAATCCGGAGCAGGAATGGATGTTCATGTCGGGAAACTCAGGATTCATGCGCCTCTATTGCACCCGGCTCCCGGAGGAGCAGGCGAACCACTGGGGCACCCCCCAACTTCTCCTTCAGAAATTTCCTGCCCCCACATTTTCGGCCATTACCATGCTCCGGTTCAATGGTCACCTGGACGGAGATAAATCAGCATTGATGGTGATGGGAATGGATTACTCATACATTGCCATTGAACACGACAAGGGCAAATCCTATATTTCTCAAGTGGTTTGCATCGATGCTCCGCAGGGAGTGGCAGAAGTGGTGGTGGAACGCGTGGAGGCGGAATCGACAGCCATCTACCTCAAGGTAAAGGTGGAGGAGGGCGGGATCTGCACCTTCGGGTACAGTTATGACGGGGTCGCCTTCCGGATGATGCCGCATGAATTCGTGGCAAAACCAGGGCGCTGGATCGGTGCCAAGGTGGGATTGTTTGCCTGCGGCAACCAGAAAACCAACGACATGGGATATGCCGATTTCGACTGGTTCAGGATTCAGAATGACTAATCAGAAACCAATGAAAACACTGGGAAAAAGCCTCATTACTTCACTCGGGATCCTCCTGTTCCTGGGAGGGTGCAGCCCGTCCGAACAGCCCGTTATCACCCTTCATCTTGTGGGGGATTCCACCATGGCCGATAAGCCGGAACCCCGGCGGAACCCCGAGCGGGGATGGGGACAGGTACTGGCCGGCTATTTCAATGACCGGGTTATTGTCAGGAACCATGCGGTGAACGGAAGAAGCACGAAAAGTTTCCTGGACGAGGGAAAGTGGAACAGGGTGGCCGATGAGATCGTGCCGGGCGATTATGTATTCATCCAGTTCGGGCACAACGATCAGAAGAGCCAAGACCCGTCCAGGTATGCAAATCCCTATTCCTCCTACCGGAGAAACCTTGAGAGAATGGTGGAAGAATCGAGGGAACACGGAGCTCACCCGGTGATCCTCAGTTCCATCGTGCGCAGAAAATTCAATGACCAGGGGACCCTGGAGGACACCCATGGGGCCTATCCCTTTGTGGCCAGGATGGTGGCCGAAAGCCTGGATGTACCCTTCATTGATCTTCAACAGCAGACCGAGGACCTGGTTTCCGGGCTTGGCCCTGAGCGATCAGCCGCCCTTTACAAGATCCTTAAACCGGGGGTAAGTGAGATGTACCCCGATGGAGTGACCGACAATACCCACCTGAATGAATCGGGGGCGCTTGAGATTGCAGGAATGGTAGCAGAATCCATCCGGGAGCTGGGATTGCCCCTTGCGGGATATCTGGATTCCAAAGCGCTGTCGCCCCGCGTGCTGGTGATCCTTGGCGGACACAGTTATGATACCACCGATTTTTTCGAGATGCTCCACTCCATAAAGGGGTTCCGTTTCGATTCCGTCTCACACCCTTTTGCACAGGGGATCCTCACTTCCGGGTACCTCCCGGCCTATGACCTCCTGCTCTATTATGACTACATGCCCGATTTGCCCCCGAAGGATTCCATCCTGTACCTGAACCTGGCCCACCTGGGCGTTCCCATGCTGTTCCTCCACCACTCCATCTGCTCCTTCCAGTCATGGGAAGGATTCGGACAACTGGTGGGCGGAAAATATGTGATCGGGGATGCTTCTTCTGATCCAGCCGGGCTCTCCGGGTACAAATATGACCTGGAGCTCCGGGTGGAGGTGGTCGACAGGAAACACCCTGTGACCTGGGGTATGGAGGATTTCAATTTCCTCGATGAGGGCTACTCCAATATCCGGATGGCGGAGGGTGTCACACCGCTGCTTCGGACAGATCATCCCGAATCTTCCGGGCTGGTGGGATGGACCTGTCAGTTTGACCGGACCACTTCGGTTTACCTCATGCTCGGACATGACCGGAATGCGTACAAGAATCCTTCTTTCCGGCAGCTGGTTGAGAACGCTGCCAGGTGGCTTACGGAATGAGGCCGAGCGCTGCCGGGATCACCTGGGGGTCTCTCAGAACCTGATCATCTTCCGGGTGAACACCTGGTCACCTTTATGGCTCCGGATCACCATTCTGTAGAAGTAAACCCCTTCGCTGACGACCTCGCCCGAATCATCAGTGCCATCCCAGCTCACAAGGTGCGATCCGGAATTTTTCACACCCGATTCAAGCACCGCCAGCTTCTGGCCCACCAGGTTGTAGACCGAAAGCTCCACGTAAACGGGCTCGGGCAACACATACTGAATATGGGTCAGGTCTGAAAAGGGATTGGGGTAGTTCTGTCCAAGTATGTATTCCGGCGAAGATGCAAAGTGCTCCTCACGTGAGGTGGTTTCCGTATCATCCCTTCCCGGGGAGCCTCCCACCTGGTGAGAAGCTCTCCAGTTCTGCGGACCGTTCTGGTCACCCACCGGGTTAAATTCTACGGGTACAAGGGAATATCCAAATCCATCAGCCATTTCAGGCCAGGGGGGATTGTTGTCAAAAAGCATCATAGACACGGTATCCCCATCAGGGTTTCCGAGCCGGATCCGCTCTCCCCCGTTATTCAGGTTCCCCGAGTACTCACCCACAGGCAGGAATCCATACCTTTCAAAGAAGTTCATTTCGTCCGATGCCACAACCACAAAACCTCCTGGGGTTAACACACTCCCGGCCCGGAAAGTATAATCCACTCCTTCGACAAAACTCAAACCCTGCAGCTCCATGGTGGATATACCGGTGTTCTTCAATTCTATGAATTCAAACTTGCTGTTGTCTGCAGTATCCCCGTCAAGCGGGTGATAATGGATCTCAGTGATCATGATGTCTCGGTAATCCTCAGGAAAGGTAAAAAAGCTGCCGGTCAATGCACTCCAATTCCCATCAAGGAAGGTCCGCGCCAGGATGTGGCTTGACCGCTCCAGGGGCAGCGGTTCTGAAAAGAGCAGTGCATCCCCTGCCGGCGGCACCGATCCTGCCTCCTCCGCATCCCAGTTTGCAGGATCGACCCCGCTGGTTGTATAGTAAATGATCCCTTCCGGGGAGGTCATGGAGAGCATATCCCCTTTCACCACATCGTCCACCCCAATGGGCTCCCCGTTGATCAGGAAAACAGGGGCGTCAGCAGCGGGATAGAGTCCGGATGCCCTGAGCTGATTGAGAAAAGCTGCAGTACGGTTCGGAAAATAGGTATTCAGCATAAAGGCCTGCTGTGGAAGCCAGTAGTCTTCATAAGTATATAGGTCAAAAGGGCCAAATGCCTGGTAGGGATGAACATCCCGCCGGTAATCCCCCCACCTGGCAGATTCCACAGGGATGGCCGGTTCAACCTGGTACATCCTCTCCATCCATCTCCCGGCAGCAGATTGGGGGGTAAGCAGTCCGTCACCGAAACAATAGAGCCGCACCCGGTCGGCAAACAGCCTGAGGAACTGGTCATTTTCCCTTAATTGTTGAAAAATGCGGCTGGGACATTGGTCGTTGTTCTCTCCCAGCACATTTTCAGAAACTGTTTTCAGGATATGTTCCTCATCCCAGCACAGGAATTTAAATCCGGTTCCGGGATTGACCCGGTTTCTCATGACCGCCCAGTTGTGATGATCCCAGTCGGTGTTGCCCCCGTAAAAATTGATCAACATGTAATCGGCCAGGTTTGTCACATCCACCATGGCTTCCAGTAGCGGGTTCCGGGCTCCGTCGGGGTTCTTCCCCTGGATCAGCTGGTAGGAATCGTTGTCGGCAAGCCCTGCATTTGCCATGGTCACTGTCCTGTTCCAGGCATCGATCTCCCCGTTTGCCACATCCTGGTAATCCTTGATCACATCGAATTCTTCCGGTGCCCCTTCCATGTATGACGAGGCAAAGTCAGCGTCCATGCGCTCCGAGGGAGCGTACACGCCCCAGTAAATGCCATTGATGAAAAGGTGCACATACTCGGAATGACTGGATGGGTGGCCCATGGCCCGCTGGGTATCCTTGCTCCAGATATCCCTCAGGTACTGGGCCCGCACCCGCTCGTCGTTGCTGTGATGGATCCATGAATTTCCGAAGCCTGCCCTCAGGATCAATGAATTAAAGCTGGTCTCCGCTTCCTCTCCGAACAGGGGGAACTCCAGTTTTGAAGCCCCGTATTCGCTCTTGAACAACAGGCGGAAAGAGTGCTTCGGAGATTTTTCAGGTCGCCTTGAATGCCCTCCCTGCAGCTGGACCCCGCAATTGACCTGGAAGGAGCCCGAACCCGTCCCGTTAAAGTATTCAATGGAAGCCGGCCGTTCCCAGCCCTTCCCCAATCCATCCTCGGTCCGGCTGATGGGCGCACCCGTATGGATATAGATTCCCCCTGAATCGGGATCCGTCGAAAATGAAAAGAAGTTGCTGATATCACTGACCAGCGACATGACGGGGAGGCTTTTCAGCCCCTCAATCACCGTGGTTGCAAAATCAGGATCATCAAGCATCTCCGGGTCCATCTCATAATCCGCGATGGCGGTCCCCGATATGGCTGTATAGGGCCCCCACAGTGCAGGATATCCTTCCGGATTGTTGGGTTGCCTGATCACATCATCCAGGAAGATATAGGATTGTGTGGCCACCTGGCCCGGCTGCTGACCATCCTTTTCCAGGATTGCCCTCACGATGATGGTGGAATCGATGGAAATGGGTGATGCATAGAGTGAGCCGGAACCGATTCCGGGTGTGGTACCATCGGTGGTATACCAGATGTCTGCACCGGGGAACTCCGAGCTAATCTCAAGATCAAAGGGACCCTCATAATATCCGTGTCCCGCGGAAAAAACCGGGGAGGGTAGCACGGCACCTTCCTGGAAATTCACCTCGCCAGGGGTGGGCACCGTAAAAGGCACGAAGATGCCATTTATAAATCCATAGGATTGGCCTGCTTGCTGCGCAGGGTAGGATGGATCAAACCGGGTGACCGCATTACCGGTGGCATCAGTAAGTGCCAGGTACTCCCCTGAACCGCTCAACTTAAAGCTGGTGTGCAGTTCGCTCCCCGCAATGGCCCGGTCCTTTCCCGATGCAAAAATAACCAGGTAACCCTGGGGGCCAAGCACCACATCAGGAATGAGCCACTTGGCGGGAATGGAGGGATCATCTGTAAGTGCCCAGCCGGAGAGGCTTACCGCCACTGATCCGTCATTGAAGATTTCGATCCAGTCCGAAAAGTCCCCATCCCCATCGGCCAGGGTCTGGTCGTTGATGGCCATGAATTCATTGATGCGCACCGGGTCACTCTGTCCCCAGAGCGAGATTTGCAACACCATCAAAACTGAGAGTAGCCAGGGTAGTGGCCGCACGGTTATCCTCATTCCCACCTTCCTATTATTAAGTTCTAACAGGGGCTAAAGGTAATGAACCTTCCTTCTACTTCGATACCTATTTATTCTGTATATTGGCATAAATTGGGGTAAAAACAGGTTGGCCGGGGATGAAATTAAACCCAATCCATCTTCTCGAGGTCTAATGAATCATGTCTTACCTTACCAACAAACTAAAACTATGAATCGGAAAAAATCAAACAAAGCAACCGGAAAGGATCTCTCCAGAAGGGATTTTATTGGAAAAACTACCGCGGCCGCGGCTGCATTCACCATTGTCCCCCGCCACGTCCTTGGCGGAAAAGGATATACTGCTCCCAGCGATATGGTCAATGTGGCCGGGATCGGACTGGGCAACCAGGGAGGGAGTGATATCCAGAATATTGCCACACCTGATGTACCCATCCAGCGGCGAATGGGACTTCCGGGGATGTTGATGCAGCGCTCTGCGGGCATAAGGCCTTCAGGGGGAGGATTTCAGGGAGGCGGAACACGGACAAGGCGGGAGGGAGTGGCAAACTCGGATTCCCCTACCCAGATGGGGGCAGCCGGCGGGGAAGAGAGTTTCAAGCATGCCAATATTTACGCGTTGTGTGATGTCGATTCGGAATATGCCGGGCATATTTTTGCTGGGTACCCCAAGGCCAAGGTGTATGATGATTTCCGTAAAATGATCGATAAGGAGAAAGAGCTGGATGCGGTGGTGATCGGGACACCTGACCACACCCATGCGGTTATTGCAGCCTATGCCATGCATGCCGGAAAACATGTATTTGTGGAAAAGCCCATGGCCAAAACCATTCATGAAGTCAGGTTCCTGAGGGATCTGGCTAAAAAGACCGGGGTGGTTACCCAGATGGGGAACCAGGGACATAACACCGAGGGAACCATGCAGACCGTGGAGTGGATCCAGTCCGGGGCCATCGGTTGGGTCAGGGAGGTGCATATGTGGTCCAACCGGCCGGTCTGGAAACAGGGATATTTTGACCGTCCCGCCGGTGTGGCAGTTCCAGGGAACCTCAACTACGATGTGTGGCTGGGACCGGCTCCTGAAAAGCCCTACAATCCTGAAACCACCCATTTTGCATGGCGGGGTTTATGGGACTACGGCACCGGCGCAATGGGGGACATGGGTGCGCACACCTTTGATGCGCCCATCTGGGCCCTCAACCTGGGCCTTCCTACCAGGATCCAGGCAACCACCACTCCTTTCAACAGTGAGTACCTTCCAATCTCTGAAAGTGTAACCTATGAATTTCCGGCACGCGGTGACATGCCTCCTGTGACCGTCACCTGGAGCGACGGGGGCATCAAGCCGGCCCGTCCCTCAGCACTGGAAGCGGACCGCCGCCTGAGGGAAGCATTGTATATCGGTGACAAGGGTATGCTGATGCATGGGACCCATGGGGCCGCACCTGAACTTATTCCTATGGATCCGGGCTTTGTTGAGCCCGAAAAGTGGCTGCCTCGTCCCAGCAGTGTCTATGTGGATTTCATAGAAGCCATCAAGGAGGGTAGAAAAGCGGCCAATGATTTTGAAATCTCCAGCAAACTGACCGAGATCATGTTGCTCACCAATATCGCAGTGGCTGCTCAGCAGGTCAATATAACTCTGGAATACGATGCGGAGAATATGAAGATCACCAATCTCCCGGAAGCAAATGATTACTTCCACTATGCTTACCGCGATGGATGGAGCCTCTGATCGGCACTGCCGGTTTTGATAAGGATAATTGTCAAAGGTATAATATGCTTGATCCGGGGATCGCCAAACCAGATTTTTCTGTGCCGGCCTTTTCCCGGATTTTTTTATTTCCTTACCTTGGTACATTATGACTGAACGAATCATCAGGTGGGGCATGATCGGTACGGGCAACGTGACCGAGAAAAAGAGTGCCCCCTCTTTCAACAAGATTGAGAACTCCAGGCTGGTGGCCGTGGCGAACCGCACCCCTTCGAAAGCAGAAGATTATGCGAAACGCCATGGTGTACCCACCTGGCACAGGGATCCCTATGATGTGATCCGAAATCCCGAGGTGGACATCGTTTACATCTCCACCCCTCCCGGATCGCACATGGAATACGCCCTTGAGACCATCAGGACCGGCAAGCCAGTCTACATCGAGAAGCCCATGGCCAGGACCGCAGAGGAGTGCAGGATCATCAATGAGGCAGCTGAAAAAAAGGATATCCCTGTGTTTGTGGCCTATTACCGAAGGTCACTGGATTATTTCAACAAAGTCCGGGAAGTCCTGGACGCCGGAAAACTTGGAAAGATCTTGCATATCAACCTGCGACAATATTTCCCCGCCAGGGATGAGGACCGGAACCGGGATGCACTGCCCTGGAGGGTGATCCCGGCGGATTCAGGGGGCGGATATTTCCACGATATGGGCTGTCACGCCCTGGATATAATTTTTTACCTCTTTGGGAACCCGGTGTCGGTTTCCGGATCGAAAACCAATGTGGGCGGGCTTTATGACCCGGAAGATACCATCGGGGCCTCCCTGGTACTTCACAACGATTTGATGGTCAATGGTTGCTGGAGCTTTGTAACCCCCGAACCTCTTCGGCAGGACCGGGTGGAAGTGACCGGGCTCAAGGGCAGGATGGAGTTCTCCATCTTCAGTTTCGAACCGATTACACTTATCCTCGGGGAGCACCAGGAGACCATAGTCCCCATCCAGCCCGAGCACATCCAGATGCCCCTGATCAGTTCCATCGTTTCTCAACTGAAC
>JAHEEC010000230.1 GCA_024640885.1 Bacteroidota bacterium
AAATAGAGCTGCTCGGAAAGAACAACCGCATCTGTTTCGAAGTGGAGGATGTACCCGAAATAATCAAAGGAGAGCGGGCCTGCGACTGGACCACCCGCTATCGGTCGGTGGTGGGTTACGGCGAGGTGGAAATTCTCAGCAATAAGGAGGCCAGGCAGCACGGACTGGAGGTGATTATGGCGCAGCACGGGGCTCCTGAACTCGTTGAATTTTCATCGAAAAACCTGGATCGCATGGTGATCCTGAAAGTCACCATCACCTCCATGAGCGGCAAAAAATCAAGTAACTGGGACCGCCAGGATTCCCTGTGATCGCATGGCGAAGCAGGTCACCCCGAAGGATGTTAATAGGAGTCTACTATATCCCACACAAAGGCGCGGATCCCCACATCTGAATTTTCCTCATCGAGCCGCTTCACTCCATCCAGGACGGCTGCCACAGCCTCATCCCCCATGACAGCCATGGTGCCCGTGTTTTGCTCCGGCCAGGTATGGGTGTTCATGTGAGGAGGGCCATCCACGCTGCCCCGACCTGTAAGATCGGACCAGCGTGTAAATCCCCTGATTTTCAGTTTCTCAAACAGGTACTCGACCTTTTCGGTCTGCGCCTGATTATATACGATAAATACTGCTTTCATATTCTAACTTTCAATTCCATTCATAAAATCATATTCCACTTTTGCTGCTTTCGCATCACTTCTTCGAACCATCATGTGGTATACGACAGGTACCAGTATTAAGGTTACAATAGTAGAGAAGATTAATCCCCCGATCACTGCAATTCCCATGGGACTCCAGATTTCCGATCCGGATCCCGTACTCATGGCCAGGGGTAACATCCCCAGGATGGTGGTCAGAGAAGTCATCAGCACAGGACGCAATCTTGATTTGCCCGAAAGAATAATGGATTCTTTGAGCTCCACGCCCCGGTCCCGTGTCAGGTTAATATAGTCGACCAGTACAATGGCATTCTTCACGACAATACCGATCAGCATCACCCCGCCAACCATGGAGATCACACTCATGGTGGTTCCTGTGAGAATATGCCCCAGAACCACACCCGTAAAAGCAAAGGGAATAGAGAACATGATGATAAAGGGCATTTTCATGGATTCGAATTGCGAGGCCATGACCAGGTAGGTCAGGATCAGGCTGAGCAGCAGGAGCAGCATCAGGTCCTGCATGGATTCCTGCAAATCCTCCACAGCTCCTCCCATCTGGATGTTTACATCCGGAGGGATGTCCATGCTGTTTATTTTTGCCTGTACCTCTTCGGCCAATCTATTCAGGGGCACCTTGTAAGGTGTAATGGATACGGTTACCATTCGTTCCCTGTTTTTCCGCTCGATATTGGGTGGTGACCAGGTTTCCTGGATATCGGCTACCTCACCCAGGCGAATGATCTGGTTCTGGGCATTCATCAGGGCAATATCCTTCAGGTCGGAAAGGGAGCTGCGCTCCTCCTCCACGAAACGGACCCTGATATTGTATTCGTCACCTTCCTCCCGGTAGCGGCTCATGTAGGGGCCCTCCACCCGGTTACGTACCGAAGAGGCAAGGGTAAAGGTATTTAATCCATGCTGGGCCATTTTTTCCCGGTCCGGTACGATTTGCAGCTGCGGTTTCGAAGGATCGCGACTCACATTGATGTTGGTAGCTCCCTGGATGGTGCTTACACTGTCGGCCAGTGCATTTGCAATCAGAGAGGTGGCATCAAAATCATAGCCATAGATTTCCACTACCACATTGTTTTCGGTGGTTCCTCCCATGCCCCCGTTGGGCACCACGTCAAAGGTGACGATCTCGGGAATGGTTTCCAGGTATTCGGTGAGCAGGTTAGAAAGCTCCCAGACATCACGTTCCCTGGTTTCCAGATCCGTCAGTGTAAAACTGACATTAATCCGGTGGGATCCCGATTCCATAAACAGGGACATAATCCCTCCCTGGTCGTCCGATCCCGAGGAAGTATAATAAAATTGTGCCTCCGGCATATTCTCTTCAATAAATGCATCGATCTTACGGGCCACCTTGGCGGTCTCATCCACCCGCAGTCCGGTCTGCAGCTCAATGGCAGCGGTCAGGGATCCCTGGTCGGCCGCCGGCATAAATTCGAATCCCATGCCACCGGCCATCATCATGGATCCAAGAAAGATTACAAATGCAATAATCAGCGTACCCCACCTGAAACGCAGTGCCAGCTTCAGGGTGCGGGCATAAAAACCATCCAGCCAGTTCAGGAAGCGTCCAATGCTGTTGTCGTAGGAGACCTTCCGTACTTTTTTCGGTTTCTTCCTCAACCTCATCATTTTTGAAGCCAGCATAGGAGTCAGGGTGATGGCACTAATTGTAGAGGTCACCACGGTGATGGTTACTATATATCCAAGGGGTCTGAACAATTCCCCGGTCATACCGCCAATCAAGGTAAGGGGCAGGAACACGGCAACAACCGTGAGGGTGGTCACAATAACTGCCAGCCATACTTCATTGGTGGCATAGATGGCCGCCTCTCTTGGCCTGGCCCCCCTTTCCACGTGTTTGGTGATATTCTCCAGCACCACGATGGCATCATCCACCACCATACCGATGGCAATGGAAAGCGACGACAGGGCAATGATGTTGATGGAACTTCCTGAAATATAGAGATATATAAAAGAGACGATCAGGGAGATAGGTATGGTCAGGATCACGATAAAGGTGGCCCGCCAGCGTCCAAGGAAGAACAGTACTACCAGGATCACGGCAATGGCAGCATACATCAGCGTGTTGGACAGATTATTGATGGACTCCGAGATGAATTCTGAAGAGTCAAAGAAGGTGATGATCTCAATGTCGTCGGGCAGGGTTTCAATCAACTCGGGCATCATGGCATTGATGTCCTGGCAAACCTGCACCGTATTGGCCCCACTTTGCTTCTGGATCACAATACGCATCCCGGTCTTTCCGTTCAGGCGTTCATCCAGCGAGGTATCACGGATGGTATCCCTGACGGTGGCTACATCACGCAGGTAAACGGTTTGCCCATTGTAACTTGCAAGGACAATATCCTTCAATATATCGCTCGAAGAAAATTCTCCCTGTATTCTCAGGGGATAATCCATCATCCCCATTTCCAGGTTTCCTGCAGGCAGATTGAGGTTTTCAGCATTGAGTACTCCCGCAATCATCTCTACAC
>JAHEEC010000034.1 GCA_024640885.1 Bacteroidota bacterium
CTTCTGTGGTCAAGGAACTCATGGAGAATGCCATTGATGCAGGAGCTTCATCGGTGAAAGTCCTTGTAAAGGATTCCGGGAAGACCTTGATACAGGTTGTGGACAATGGCTGCGGGATGACAGAAGGAGATGCACGGAACTGTTTTGCGAGGCATGCCACTTCGAAAATTACCGTTGCCGAGGATCTGTTTGCCATTCAGACCCGTGGATTCAGGGGGGAAGCGCTGGCTTCAATGGCCGCGGTTGCAGAGATCTCTTTAAAGACGCGCAGGCATGGAGATGAGGTGGGTACCCACATCCGGGTCGCAGGATCCCGAATGGAGCCTCCCGAACAGATCCAAACCCCGCCCGGCAGCAATTTCCAGGTGAATAACCTGTTCTTCAATATCCCTGCCAGAAGGAAATTCCTGAAAAGTGACCACACCGAACTCCGTCACATCATCAATGAATTCAATCATGTGGCCCTTACGCGTCCCGAAGCTGATTTTACACTCATCCATAATCAAACCGAGATACTCCATTTGCCACCAGCAAATCTCAGGCAAAGGATTATTGGGGTGTTTGGCAAAGCGGTAAATTCATACCTGATCCCTCTTCAGACTGAGACCTCTCTGATCAGGATCAGCGGATTTATCGGGAAACCTGAACATGCCAGGAAAACCTATGGGGAGCAATTCTTTTTCGTGAACAACCGCTTTGTAAAACATCCCTATTTTCATAAAGCGGTCATGAACGGATATGAACAAATCCTGTCGCCGGATCATATCCCCTCCTACTTCATATTTTTTGAAACCGATCCTGCAAAGATTGATGTAAATATCCACCCCTCCAAAACAGAAGTCAAATTTGAAGATGAACGGGCCATCTGGCAAATTCTGCTGGCCTCTGTAAAGGAGGCCATTGGCAGGCATAACCTCTCCCCTTCACTGGATTTCAGCAAAGAGGGGGTTATAGATATACCCGTTCTGACAAAGGATACAGAAATACATGTCCCATCCATTGATTCAAATCCAGGATATAATCCTTTCGCCGGTGAGAAGAGTTATGGACGTGAGCACATGGCAACTCAGTACCTTGATGATCGGTTTGACGGTTGGGAGCAACTTTTTGAACCAGCTCCTGATAAAGTGAGCTCCCCAAAGAGGAGCCTGCAGGTAAAAAATAAATACATCCTCTCCCCTGTTAAATCAGGAGTGATGGTGATCGATCAAAGGAGGGCACACGAAAGGATCCTATACGAGAAACTGGTTGAAACCTACGAAAAACGTAAACCTGTCGCACAACAATCCCTGTTTCCTGAAACCATCAGGCTGAATGCGGCCGATTACCAGATATGCCTGGAAATGTTACCTGAACTGGAGAAACTGGGATTTGATGTGAGGGACCTTGGGAACAATTGTATGGTGGTTCATGGATTCCCTGCGGATATGTCAACCGGGAATGCCGGGAGCAAACTGGAAATGATGATCGAGCAATATAAATCTTTGCAGGGAAAAATGGACCTGGGTGTATCCGAAAGGATTGCAAGGGTTGCCTCAAGGGCATCAGCCCTCGAATATGGATCACCACTTTCAGACATGGAGATACAAGATCTTGTGGATCAGCTCTTTGCGTGTAATAATCCCAATCATTCACCATCCGGAAAGCCAATAGTGAAGATCATGGAGTTGCAGGAGCTGGATAACCTATTTAAAGTTTAAGATTATGAGTCGTTTTTATTCAGGAAGATTGAGCAATACCCCTCCGGTGGTTAAGAACCTGATAATTATCAATGTGGTCATGTGGCTGGGGTCGCTTTTTTTCAGGCAGGCATTGCATTTTAACCTGAATAACCTTCTGGGGATGTTCTATTTCCAGTCCCCCTATTTCGGCCCCTGGCAGATCGTCACCCACATGTTCATGCATGGGGGGCTCACCCACATTTTTTTCAACATGTGGGCCCTGTGGATCTTTGGAAAGACCCTGGAAAGCGTCTGGGGCAGCAAACGGTTCCTGATCTATTACCTCGCCACCGGGCTGGGTGCCGCATTCTTTATGGAACTGGTAAATTATATCCAGTATGCCCCGGATATCGCTGCCGTGAAAGCAGCATATTCGGTGGACCGGATCAACAGATCCCTGCTTAATGAGATCCTTCAACCGGGAAACCAGTTTTATAACATTGGAAAAGAATTGATAAGGCCCACTGTTGGGGCCTCTGGTGCTGTATATGGAGTTTTGCTTGCATTTGGTGTGCTCTTCCCCAACACACCGCTCTTTATCATTCCCATCCCGTTCCCCATTAAAGCCAAGTGGCTGGTCATTGGATTCGGTGCCTTGGAACTTTACCTTGGGGTGACCAGGTCAGGCGACAATATTGCACATTTTGCCCACCTGGGAGGTATGATTTTTGGATTTATCCTGATAAAATACTGGAACAGATTCACTCGAAACTTTTATTAACGGGCCGATCCTATGTCTATCATTGATGAAATAAAAGAGTCCTTCCGTCAGGGGACATCCCTGCAAAAACTGATATACATCAATTTAGGTCTCTTTCTGGCAGTTCAAATCGTCAGGATCGTACTCTACCTTTCAAATTCATATGACCTGTTTGACAATTTCCTGAACTACCTGGCCGTACCTGCCCACCTTGATGTCCTCGCCAAACGCCCCTGGACCCTGGTGAGCTACATGTTTCTTCATGTGGACTTCATCCACATATTATTTAACCTCTTATGGCTCTTCTGGTTTGGAATGATCTTCATCCAGGAGCTTGGTCCAAAGAAACTTCTGAGCACCTATCTTCTGGGTGGTTTGGCAGGCGGGATCCTGTTCGTCCTTTTTTACAACATCTTCCCGGTCTTTGAACAGGTCAGGGAAGGCTCCATAGCCTTGGGCGCCTCCGCCTCGGTCATGGCAATTGTGGTGGCAGTTTCCACCTACCAGCCGGAGAGGAGGATGCACCTGGTATTGATAGGACCGGTCAAGATCGTGTACATTGCATTATTCATGTTCATAGCCACCTCCCTGGTCGATTTTTCTGTCAATTCCGGGGGTAAGATCGCCCACATAGGAGGGGCTTTAACGGGATTTATTTTTGCGTACTATTATAAGAGGGGGAAGGATATTACCCGGGGGTTCGACAGGGTGATGGATCGTCTGGCCACCTGGTTCAAACCGGGGAAACAGAAGATGAAAGTGACCCATAAGAAGCCATCTGATGACATCGAGTACAATACCAAAAAGGTCGCCGAACAGAAAGAAATTGATGTGATCCTGGATAAAATCTCCAAAGCTGGCTATGACAGCCTGACTGCCAAAGAGAAAGAGTTGTTATTCAAAATGAGCGATAAGAAATAGCTGTGTGAAAAGGCTGGCCGACAGAATTATCCTGATCCTGAATGCACTGGCTGCTGCAGGGCTTCTGCTTGCCTACCTGGCTCCTTTTACAAATCCCGCGAAAATAATTCTCCCGGCCCTGTTCGGCCTGGCCTACCCGATCCTCCTGATGTTGAACCTCCTGTTCCTCAGTTACTGGTTGATCAACCTAAAAAAGGAGATCCTGATTTCGCTTATCGTGATCCTTCTGGGATGGAACCATTTGAACAGCCTTCTGCCCCTTAACTTCAAGGATTCAAAAAAAATACCAGCGGACCTGCCGCAAACAAGGATGTTCAAAACCCTCTCCTATAATGTCAGAGGGTTTGATATATACCACTGGACCAGCAATCCCCGGGTGAAAGAGGGGATCTTTGAATTTATCAAGGGGCAGGAACCAGACATTATTTGCTTCCAGGAGTATTACACGTCAAACCGGAAAGGGGAATCCCATGCCGATGTGTCAAAAGAGTTGCGGGATCTTCCCGAAAGTGCAGTATATTATACAGCGGACCTGACCAACAGCAACGGATTTGGGATTGCCACCTTCAGCAGGTATCCGATCCTCCGGAAGAGCCGGATTCCCTTCAACACTTCTTCCAACGCAGCAATGTACACCGATATTCTTTTTCATACCGACACGGTGAGGATCTTCAATATTCATTTGCAATCCATTAATTTCAGGCAGGAGGACTATGCATTTATGGATACGGTCCGGTTGAAATACACCAATCAACAATTGCGGGGCATCAGGAATATAGGATCCCAGCTGAAGAAGGCATTTACATTGCGTGCCGAGCAGGCTGAGATGATCTCAAACTACATCAGGAATTCTCCCCATCCGGTGTTGGTGATGGGTGACTTCAACGATACTCCTCAATCCTACGCTTACAGAAAAATTAAAAAGGGGATGCACGATGCTTTCAGGGTAGCCGGCCGGGGAATAGGGAATACCTATGCAGGAGAGTTGCCATCACTCCGGATCGATTACATGATATACAGCAATCCCTTCATCGCGTTCCAGTTCAAACGGATTAAGACCAACTATTCCGACCACTTCCCAATCACTTCCCTGTTCTATTTGCCAGAAAAAGCCGTTGAAGAATAAGGCCGTCAGCGCTGTATCAACAATTTTCCAGAGTGGGCTCCCCCTTCCATAAGAATGGAATAAAAATAGATCCCCTGTGCAAGATCCTCAAGGGAGAGCACTGCCTGACCGGAGGAGGGAAGCGATCGATAATCCTTTTCAAGGACCTTTTTGCCGGTAATATCATATAAGGTCACAACCGATACAGGTCCCTCTGCTGAGGTGACATGCAACTCATCCCTGGCCGGATTTGGATATAAAATCAATGGACGTTTTCCGGTTACCTCCTGAATCGCTGTGGTTTCCAGGCTCTCCTGAATGGCCATAACCGTGTTGTCAATATCATTTGCGGCAACCACGACCCCTTTATGAACCAGGGTACCCTCCCTGTCTATGACCATTAACCGGTCATAGGTGGTTTGATAGCTTGCTGCCACATTCCCCCCTTTCAATCCCAGCGGAAAAGTGATCCCTGTTGAATTTTTAAATGCGGTCACCGTGCTTTCATTTGAACTTGCATCCCAGGTATCAATCCCAATTGCAGAGAAAGCGTCATTTTCCTTGAAAACCTGGTAGATTGAAGCATCAATGTTCGGACCGGCCGATATACAACTGGGACAAGTGTTCCCAAAAAAGAAAACAAGAACCACCTTCCCTTCCATGGATGATAAACGAAAGGTATCACCCTCCACCAGGCCCACCTCAAAATCAGGCGCCGGGTTTCCCTGTTGCTGCGCGAATAGTGGTCCCGCGCCCATGATACATGCCAAAATTGTAACAACTGATAAATTTTTCATCTCTCTTTTCTTAAAATCTTGTTTTTAATCTTAATTCAACTCCCTCAAAATCCAGCACCTCATAACAAATTCCAGAGGTACAAGCCGGTCCGCCCCTGCGCTTCCCTGCAAACAATGAGAGGGTGTTCGATGGATTGATCCGGAAACTGGCCTCAAATCCGGGCCAGTAGCGGAACCCTGTCTCCCTCTGTGGAGTATCCGGCCGGTCATTCAGATAGGGATCATTGCTCATTTCCCATACAGCTGACAATGAGATCCCGGGTGACCGGGTGACCCCGAGGATCACCACTCCGTTTTGAATGATGGACCTTTCCGTACCCTCCCGCTCCACATATTGGTATTCCAGGTGAAGCTGGGTGGACCAGTTTCCGGTCACCATATATTCCCAGACGGTTCCAGCAGCATACCTGGTGTTTTCTGCCTTGAACTGGTCGGATGCATAATCCGCAAACAATGTCAGGTTGTTTCTCTTGCCCGGGTAAAAACTGTATTCCACAAAGAATTCGCTAAAAATGAATTCCTGCCAAAGCTGGTTTATTGACCGGGAATAATTCACCAACAGGTGCTCATGTCCACTGAATGTATAATATCCTTCCACCTGGATCCCCGATTCATCCACGAGTTGTGGTACGTGAATGCTCCGGTTCAGCACTTTATACTTATGCTCCCTGATCGTCGTGGGGGGGTCGCTTATGCCAGCCCCGATCAGCAGGTTATGATAATCCTTGTATTCAAAGCTCAAACCGAATGAACCCATGCTAAATGTGATGGAACCATACATGCCGTATCTTGACAAGGCATCCTTTGCAAACACAGGATTGTCAGCGGCAAGGTTATGGGCATATTCAAAATTGTAGGTGACGATTCCGGGTAATCCCCCGGAAAATAGAAGAGAATAGAAATAATCTTTTTCTGAGGGGTTGCTGTTGCGCATCAGGATCAGGCCGAGGGTCTGGTAATAAAAAGAGACTCCCGTTTCAACACCCTCCACCAGGTCAACCCGGCGGTCTGCCGAAGGGAGGATCGGGGGCAGCGTATTCACAAGTGATTTTCCTCGCAGTGCCTGAAAATAAAAATGATCACCGGAATACTTTGCAGAGAAGCCAAGCATATCCCGGTAGAATCCGTACCGGGTCCGGTAAGCCTCCTCTTCGAACACAGAGCCTGTAATTTCGTAGCCCCTTACAAGCAAGCCATTCCCCAGGGTTTCAATTAAATTCCCCACTTTGAGTTCGAATCCCTCCTTCATGTATTGCACCTGGAACTGGCTCAGTGTGGCATAGGTGCTTCCCTGATTCTGACTCAAAAAGTGTTCATACCGGAGGCTGGCCTTCAATCCTTTGTACCGGTAACCAAGATTCAGCTGGTCATAATGGGTGGAAAGATCCCACGGTTCTGTATAGGGAAGATTTCCAAACTGGTATTCAAACAGGTTATTGCCGGATAGCTGTCCGTATACGCCTGCAACCGGGACCATAAGAAGAATGGATATCAGGCTGTTCCTTACCATCTTAATGTCCCAGATGTTTTTCGATCTCTTTCCGTATGATTCCTTCGTCTCCCGGTCTGAATCCCTCATGGAAATAGACGAGTTCCCCCCCGGCATCATAGATCAACAGCGTGGGAACTGCACTGACCCCAAGTTCTGACATAAGCTGGCTGTTCATATCCTTTAAAATGGGATAGGAGATTCCCATGGATTGGGTGAAAGGAACTATTTTGGATTGGCTCCTGGGTCCGTCGATACTGATTCCAATAAAGCTGACCCCTTGACTCTCATATTCTTCAGATATCTCATTCAACATGGGCATGGATTTGACACAGGGTTGGCACCAGGTTGCCCAAAAATCAATCAAAGTCAGGTTTCTACCCTTCAATTCCCCGTATTCCCTCCACTGGTTATCCATGTCCCGAAGACGGAATACCGGCTCCTGTCCATAAAGTCCTGATGAAATCAGGAGCGACATCACAATAATTAATCCACTGATCTTTAAGTTCAATTTCACCTCTTTGTAATTTTAGACGGCAAGGCAGCCGCTTCCTTACAAAACAAGCGAGGGAAATTTTGGTTGGAAATACTTTCCCAGAATGTAGCGGGGCAGATCCACCACACGGCCACTATAATGATCAATGATCACGCTATCGGAGGTGCAGATGGCATCGCTTTTCTCATGTGTCAACATGTGGTCCGGTGATTTTACTGCAATGGCTTCCCCCTCTATATCCATCTCCACCATATCCTTTGACAGTTCGATGGACAGACGTCCACTATAAGAGACAGGTTCATCCAGGTAAAGAACATATGATACTCCGGCCCATTCCTTTAACGCATCCAGCAACAGCCCGATTGCTCTTGAAAAGACCGGTTTGTTCAGGATGCGGCCCCTCATCTCGCCTGCATCACGGAGCAATCCGTCATTGCTGATGAACAGGGGCCTCCCCAGCATATAATTATTTATCGTAAAAAGCACATTGTAGGTATCCACCAGTACCAGATCACCTGGTTTTACGCTGCCAATCATCGCCTTCCTTGTAGCAGCCTGCTTCAGGGAGGAGATACCCCGGAACAAAACCTGGCGCATATCCCTGGTTAACATGAATTTATCGCCAACCATTTTCAAAGAAGCCTTCTGTGGATAGCCCGAGGTCAACATCCACAAATATTCCCTTGCGGCAATCAAAATATCCTTTGAAAAATTACTTTCCATAATGTAAAAATATACTAAATCATCTTAATAATTTGACGATCAATCATATAGAATTATTAACAACTCCGTTTATAAACAGACCATACAATTAGGTATTTTCTTTAACTTTAAGCAGATAGAACCAAAACGTAATCGTCATGAAGAATATAACAGGTATCGTTTTGCTCGCTTTGATCGTATCATCATGTAGTTTGTTCCAGAAACCCTCCATGACCCAGGAACAAATTGATGCCATGGTGGCTGAAAATCAGGCTTTGAAGTCACAATCCCCCGCTAACAAGGACCTGGAGGACCAGCTGGCCCTCGCAAGGATGCAGGTGGATGAAGCCATGCTCAAACTGGCGGCTTGTGAAGAATCTGCAAACTCAAGGGCTCACATCATCGTAGGAGCATTCAAAATTCCCGCCAATGCGGATCAATTTTCAGCAGATATGAAGAGCAAAGGCTATGATGGGAAAATTATTTCAGGTCCTTATAATTTCCGCCTTGTAACTGCCAGCTCCCATGAATCAATCCAGGCAGCCATTAATGCCATCGTGGACATCAGGAACAATGTCATAGAGACAGCCTGGATCTATATTGAATAGTGCTCACTCCGCTTTTGGAACAAAGTGATTGAGGGTAGTTACGAACCACTCATAATGAAGAGTGGCTGAAACTCGAAGCTTTTAAAATGCGGCCGCAAGCGATCCGTGTTGTAATGTTTCTTTACGTCCACCAACTTCTTGGAGCTGGTTACCACATCCAGCGGTGCATTGTCATACCTTCCATTCCTTAATACCACAAGCCTCCCGTGAATTCCTTTTAGAATGAGGTCCAGAGCCAGGTTCCCATAGGCCATGGGAACAATGGAATCAATGGCATCCGGATCTCCACCCCGTACCAGGTAACCCAGGTGCTGGTTGATGATGCTGATAGGGATCCCATGGTTAAATTTGGCTGATTCTTTCTTGATCTGATCTGATACGGCAGTTCCGATCCCCCCGAGTTTGGCATGGCCGTAGGCATCCTTTTCACCATTCTTGTACATCATCTCCTGCATGCCCTTGAATGTGGCACCTTCTGATACCAGCACCACCGAATAATTGCTCGGGTTCTGTGCGCGGTCCTCCACCAGTAATTCAGTCAGATGAGAGATATCAAACGGATATTCGGGAATGACGCACCTGTTGGCTGCACCTGCCATGGTGGGAATCATCGCGGTAAAACCAGCGTACCTTCCAAAAACTTCCAGCACAAGGATCCTCTCATGGGAACCGGCCGAGGTCCGGAGGGTATTGGTCATGTTGATGGTCCTCGTGACACAGGTACTGAATCCTATGCAGTAGTCTGTTCCGGGCACATCATTATCCATGGTCTTTGGAATGGCGATGACCTTGAATCCTTCCTGGTAGAGCCTCACTCCATAGCTTAATGTATCATCGCCCCCAATGGGTATCAGGTAATCAATTCCCAGGAAAGCCAGGTTCTCCAGTACTTCCGGGGTGAGATCATTGATCTCTTTTTTGTATTTGTCTTTGAGGTGGAGGGGTACGTTTTCTTTCTTTACCTTGCTAGGATTCACACGGGAGGTATGAAGAAATGTTCCGCCTGTCCGCCCCGCTTTGTTCACGATCTGCTCAGTGAGGGTCACATAATGCTCGCTGTTATCAGCATTTCTGTCACGTACGATATCTGTGATGCCAGACCAGCCTTTTCTCAGTCCGATTACCTGGTAACCCTCCCTCAATGCACGAATGGTTACGGCACGAATGGCCGGGTTTAGCCCCGGAACATCTCCACCCCCGGTCAGTATTCCAATCGTTCCTTTTTTCTTGATCCCCTGTGCCATGATTTTTTCTTTAAAAATAAGCCAATATTTTTAACTAATCAATGGCACTCCCAGGATTGTACTAATCCCAGTTAAGGATCTTCAGGAAATCATACTCTTCAGGATTCTTCACATATTTCTTTGCAGCCCTGTAATCCTCCTTGGTGATGAAGTGAAGATTGTTTCTGAGGATAACCTGCACCTGTTCTGAATCTATATTGACCAGCCTGGGCTTAACTTTTCCATTTTCGTCCTCCACATCCTTCAGGTAAAGCGGGGAGATATTGCCGGCACGATCGATGGTGGTCATGCATCCGGTTTCTCCGCGCGAATAAAGGCTGAAGACTCCTAATCCCAGCCGTGTCGCGTAAGAAAGGTCATATGCGATTGGCCTGCAACAGCGCAACTCATAACCGATCTCCTCAGGGCGGCTTTTTACGTTGATCCGGAGGTTCTTTAGATGCTGCTGGGTAAGCATATTGAAAATATGCGATTTGCTCACATTTCCAAGCTCAGGATGGCCATGATCGTCATATGTGAAATTGATCCCGGTGTCAATAATCTCCTCATCGCTCATGAAATGAAACACCCCCTCGCTGATCATGGCCGCCCCGTAATCGATCCCAAGGATCCTGCGTTTCACCATGGAGGAGATGACCATGCGGGTAATTTTATCAAAGGTGATCTTGGTCTTGTTGAACATCTCAGGAATGATGATCATGGGATAGTGGCATGCCGTTCCGATTCCAAAGGCCAGGTGCCCGGCCTCACGACCCATGGCACTCACCACAAACCAGTTCCCGCTGGTCCGGGCATCTTCATAAATGGTGGTTGAAATCCTCACTCCCTCCTCCTTGGCAGAGTGGTAACCGAAGGTGGGGGTTCCTTCCGGAAGAGGAAGGTCATTGTCGATGGTCTTTGGCACATGGATGTTTTTCACATCCATTTTTTGTTTGGCCAGGAACTTGGCCAGCCTGTTGGCTGTGGAGGCAGTGTCGTCACCACCGATGGTAACCAGCAATTTTACATTGTTTTTCTTGAAGAAATCAATTTTGAATTCTTCATCTTTGGGCTTATACCTGCTCATCTTCAATGCAGATCCACCCCGGCTGTAAATCTGGTCCGCATAATCAAAATCGAGGAACTCAAATGCAGGTTCTTCTGAAAAGAGGCTCCTGTATCCACCATTTATGCCCAGCACATTGAACCCATTATTGATAAATATTTTGGTAACTGAACTAATTACAGTATTTATTCCGGGTGCAGGTCCGCCTGCACAGAGAATTGCTACAGCTTCTTTCATCATGATAATTTTATATGAATTGGATATGATACCATTGGAATTGTAAGAATGACTGGCGAAATTACATAAAATTGAAAAATATCCATTTTAAAAATGGTCTAAATTAGTCTGCATTTATTGTTAATTTTGTTTCAGTTTCCAGATGGAATGATTGAAAATAAAAGCCTTCGCAATCAGCTAAATAACCTTTTACCGGTCAGGTGGATAAGATGGCTCTTCATCCTCCTGCTTACTATTCCCATAAAAATCTACCAGTGGATCATCTCGCCTGCATTACCCAGGACCTGCAGATACTATCCCTCCTGCTCCGAATATGCCATTGAATCCCTCAGGATCCATGGCCCTGTAAAGGGATTGCTGATGGGAACAAGAAGGATCCTGAGTTGTCATCCCTGGGGTGGTCACGGACATGATCCGGTCCCTCCAAGAGGAACTCCATTGTATAAAATATTCAGGCCCGGAAAGGAATGAGACATTTTACCACTTATATGGCGCTCTTCTTGTTTCTGTGCTCCTGTCAATCAGACGGTGTCAAAAATGACAGGCTGGTCATCAGTGTGAGCATCCTGCCACAACAATATTTCATAGAGCGGATTGCCGGTGACCTGGTGGAGGTGAATGTCATGATCCCCAGGGGAGCGAGCCCTGCCACTTATGAACCCACTGTCTCACAATTGACCTCACTGGATCAATCTGCGGTCTATATGAAGATGGGGTACCTGGGATTCGAATTAAGCTGGATGGAAAAAATAGAAGCGGTTAATCCTGATATGAAAATCGTAGACCTCTCCCGGGGAATTGAAACAATCGTGGAGGTGGAAGAGGAGGGTGAACACCAGGATGACCATTCACACGTGGGCATCGATCCGCACATCTGGATGTCCGCTCTGAATGCACGGACCATCGCCAGGAATGTGTACAACGAACTGGTCAGGCAATTGCCGGATGATCAGAAGATCCTGGATGCCCGGCTCGCCGAATTTGAGTCGGAGCTGGATTCGCTCCATGCCACCATATCGAATTTGCTGGCCGGTTACTCCGGCCGCAGTTTTATGATCTACCATCCCGCCCTGTCCTATTTTGCCCGTGACTATAACCTTATACAGCATCCCCTGGAAGCCGGGGGGAAATCCCCCTCACCCTCCCATATGAAAGAAATGACCGACCTGGGCATAAGGTATAATATCTCCACCATATTTATACAGATGCAATTTGACCAGAGAAACGCACGGGTGCTGGCCAATGAGATTGGTGCAAAGATCGTTCAGATCGATCCCCTTGATCCGGACTGGTATAACCAGATGCTATTTATTGCAAAACAGTTAAGTTCCTCCCTCTGATGGAAAAACCCCTCATACAGATCAAGGAGATCCATGCTGCCTATCAGAAACAGGCGGCCCTGACCAATGTATCCCTCACCATCCGGGAGCTTGATTTCATTGGAATCATCGGTCCCAACGGAGGAGGCAAAACCACACTTGTGAAGATCATTCTCGGCCTGTTGAAACCATCAATGGGCAGGATTGATTATGCCATCGACAGGTCCGCCATTGGATATCTTCCACAGGGGACCCAGGTGGACGGGTCATTTCCGATCACCGTTAGAGAAGTGGTTGCATCCGGCCTTGAGGAGGGTTTGAGGAAGCAAAGGCGGGACCACTCCGGGGAAGCCCGTAGAATAAATACCGCGTTGGAACAGGTAGGATTGAACCATCTCCAGTCCAGGTCCATCGGTCAGCTATCCGGTGGAGAATTTCAACGAACCATGCTGGCCAGGGCAATTATTTCATCTCCCAGGTTGCTGGTTTTGGACGAACCAGACACCCATGTGGATAACCGCTTTGAAATGGAGCTATACGGATTGCTCAGGGAGCTGAACAAGCAAATGGCAATCCTGCTTGTTTCCCACGATATCGGGACCATCTCACCCTATATTAAAACCATTGCATGTGTGAACAGGGATCTTCACTACCATTCATCCAACGAGATCAGCGAAGAACAACTTAAAGTATATAACTGCCCCATTGAAATCATCACCCATGGTACTGTGCCACACAGGGTGATGAGGCAACACAATCACTGAGCCATGGATCTTCCGGGACTTCTAAAATACACGTTTATTCAGCATGCGTTCCTTGCTGCCATCCTGATGTCGGTCACCTGCGGGATCATCGGGACATACATTGTCTCCAGACGGATGGTATTTATCAGTGGCGGAATTACCCATGCCTCCTTCGGGGGTGTGGGGATCGGCTATTTCTTTGGATTTCCACCCCTGGCCGGCGCGGCCATATTCGCAATACTCGCAGCCCTCGCCACGGAGAACCTTACCCGCAGAAAAGTGTTGCGAAATGACTCGATCATTGCCATCATGTGGTCCCTGGGAATGGCCCTGGGGATCATATTTATATACCTTACCCCGGGGTATGCCCCCGACCTGATGAGCTTCCTTTTCGGCAGCATTATCACCGTGACCAGAACCGATCTCTGGCTGATGTTTGCACTTGCCGTAACAGTCTCAGGATTCTTTGCGATGCTCCTTAAACCTATTTTATATGTCTCCTTTGATGAGCAGTTTGCCCGGACCAGGGGGATCCCCGTGATGCTTCTCAATTACCTGCTGATTGTCCTTGTGGCACTGACCATAGTATTGAGCATCCGTATCGCAGGGATTATTCTGGTGCTTTCCATTCTTACGATCCCACAGAATATTGCCAATTTGTTTTCCAACCGGTTCAGCCATATCATGATCGGTTCCATCATCCTGGGATTTTTCGCCTCTCTGCTGGGTCTCGTGCTCTCTTACTACCTGGATATCCCATCGGGTGCAACCATTATATTCACACTTGTGGTTATGTATTTGGCTGCAAGAGTGATTAAAGTTGTTACTTTTGGAAAAAATCAGTAACCAATCAAAGATGAACCTGAAAGAGACCATTGAGGAGGCCTGGAATGACCGGGAACTACTTCATAAAAAAAATGTGCAGGAAGCCATTTTTGAAGTGATCGATATGCTGGACACAGGCAAGCTTCGCGTGGCAGAGAAGACCGGTGAGGGATGGACGGTAAACGACTGGATCAAGAAAGCGGTCATCCTCTATTTTCCCATCAGTAAAATGGAGTCCATTTCACTGCCCCCCTTTGAGTTTCATGATAAGATCCCCCTGAAAAGCGGGTATAAGGAGAAAGGAATCAGGGTGGTCCCCCATGCCATCGCAAGGTACGGGGCCTACATTTCAAAAGGGGTAATCATGATGCCATCCTATGTAAATATCGGTGCTTACGTGGATGAGGGTACCATGGTGGATACCTGGGCCACTGTGGGATCATGCGCGCAGATTGGAAAAAACGTACACCTGAGCGGCGGGGTGGGGATCGGCGGCGTACTTGAGCCCGTGCAGGCTGCACCGGTTATTATTGAGGACAACTGTTTCATCGGATCCCGCAGCATCGTGGTGGAGGGTGTCAGGGTTGAATCGGAAGCGGTACTCGGAGCAAATGTGGTCATCACAAAATCCACCCGGATCATTGATGTGACAGGGCCCCAGCCCGTTGAAATGAAAGGAGTGGTACCCTCACGTTCGGTTTTGATACCGGGATCCTTTACCAAGTCATTCCCTGCAGGGGATTACCAGGTTGCATGCGCCCTGATCATAGGTCGAAGAAAACCTTCTACGGATCTTAAAACATCCCTTAATGATGCCCTCAGAGAATATAATGTGGCAGTGTAATGAGAATCGGATTTGATGCCAAACGGGCCTTTAATAATTACAGCGGGCTGGGGAACTACAGCAGGTTTGTAATTTCCAATATCTGCAGGTTCCATCCTGAAAATGAGTGCCTGCTCTATACCCCTTCCATTGCGGATGTGGATCTATTTCATGAGCCCGAAGGAGCCATTATTAAACTGCCTAAAACCTGGATTGGAAAATACTCCAGCTCATACTGGAGAAGCATCCGGCTCACATACTGGCTGGGAAGTGACGGGGTGGACATTTATCATGGCCTCAGCAATGAGTTACCCTATGGCATTCACCGGACTTCCGTTAAATCGGTCATCACCATTCATGACCTGATTTTTCTCCAACTTCCTGAGCTTTATAAATCATTCGACAGGTATGTGTACCGGAGGAAGGTTCAATACGGTACCAAAATTGCAAACAGGATCATTGCGGTGAGCGAGCAGACCAAGCAGGATATCATCCGTTTTCTGGGTGTGGAGGAATCATTGATCCGGGTGGTCTACCAGGGCTGCAACAGGCAGTTTTACAACCGGGTCAGTGAAGAGTCTTTGCAATACACCAGGCATCAGTTTGATCTGCCTTCAGAATACCTGTTGTATGTAGGTACCATCGAGGAGCGAAAGAACCTCCTCAAAATTGTCGAGGCCCTTCACAGGGGGAAGCTTGATTATCCCCTGGTGGTGGTGGGGAGAAAGACTTCCTACTTTAACCAGGTAATAAACTATATTCGGAAGCACCACATGAACAATGTGTACTTTCTTGACCAGGTACAGGCTTCTGACCTCCCGGCCATTTACCAGGGTTCACGAGGATTTATATACCCCTCCTCCTATGAAGGATTTGGGATCCCCATCCTGGAGGCCCTCAACTCGGCTGTTCCCGTGATCACCTCCAGGGGAGGGTGCCTGGAGGAGACTGCAGGCAAAGGAGGATTGCTTATCAATCCCCAGGATTCGGATGAAATGGTCCATGCCATCAAACTGGTGCTGGAAGATTCCGCCCTGAGGGACCGCCTCATCAGGGAGGGTGGTGCCCATGCCCTGAAATTCAGGGAAGAACAGACCATCCCTTCACTTTATAACGTATATCTTGAATGCCTGAATGATGGTTGAGGAAGTTCGGAAAGCGGGTTCCCATATCCTTTCGGGTGGGACCATCCTCTATCCCACCGATACCATCTGGGGCCTGGGTTGCGATGCCACCAACCAGGATGCCGTTGAAAGGATCTATGGAATCAAGCAACGCCTTGACCATAAGAGCATGCTGGTTCTAATGGACTCCCCCTTAATGTTAGACAAATACCTAGAGTGGGTGCCGGAACCAGCCCTCGAGATCATTAGATCTGCCGTTAAACCCACCACCGTCATCTATCCGGGTGCTAAGAAATTTGCCCCCAATCTGGTGGCCGGTGACGGCACCATCGGGATCCGGATCACATCGGATCCATTCTGTCAACAATTGATCAAACTCACAGGCAGGCCCATTGTTTCCACGTCGGCAAATATCTCTGGCCAGCGTTCTCCGGCAAATTTCAGTGAAATTGAGGCTATTATAAAGGAGCAGGTGGACCATGTAGTGAATTGGAGGAGGCAGGAAACCAACCTCCCCCCGCCATCCACCATCATCAAGGTAGATCGACAAGGCAGGATCACCGTGTTGAGGCCCTAGCCCGATCGGTTACATCAAAATCATAAATCTGTTCGAAGAAATTTTTGCAGTGACACCAGGTAAATCTGAAGTGAAGATTTTCATAGCCGCATGACCTTTTTTGAAAAAAAACAGGCCGCCCGGTTTACCAGGCGGCCCGCAGGTGGTTGCATGATGCAACCGCTCCTGTAAACCCCCTGCTCCTAGAACAAGGGGCGCTCCGTATCTTATAACTTGATTGTTTTCCCTGAACCTGATGAAGAGCTGTTCACCGTCGGATCCCCACGATAATAGACCTTTCCGCTTCCGGACATTTTTGCATCCAGCTCACTGGTGACCAAAATTCTCACACTGCCAGATCCGCTGAGAGAGACCGAACACTCGGATACTTCAAACCCTTCTGCCCTCACATCCCCGGAACCGCTGATGGAGATATCAGTTTCGTCGGCAGTACCCTTTTCCAATTCGATGTTGCCGGAACCTGATATTTTCATTCCCACTTCGTCCGAGTCTAACTGGCTAAAATTAATTCCGCCGCTTCCTGAGATGCCCAGGTCAAGCTCATCAGTGGCAACTGGTTTTTTCCCAACGAATTGGGCCGAGCCAGAGATCTTAACCGCATCAAGTGCTTTGGATGTGATAAATAAGGTGAGCTTTGACCTGTTCAATCTCATATTGTCATACCTGACCTTTAGAAAACCGTCCTGTACACTTGTAATGAGGTCGTTCACATCCCTGTCAGAGCCTTCGATCCTGATTTCATGGGTATTCCCCTGGGTATAGAAAACATCAGCACTGATGCTGATCCCTATTCCTGAAAATGGATCCAGTTCACGTACCTCATCTGCAGGTCTGTTTGGCAGGATAAAGCTGCTTCCAATTAAGATGATCATCAGGAAGGCAGCAGGAAAAAGTACTCTTTTCATGTTAAAACGCTTTAGTGGATGATTAATTCATACCAAAGACGTTTATGCATCCGTAATGTTACAGTGAGGTTAATCCGACCGGAAGCCTGAAGTGGATGGAGTGCCCTTTGTGGTCGATTCGAATTACGAAATTCCCCGGTGCAGGAACCAGCAGTTCCTTGCCTGGTGACTCGATGATCATCACCGGATTCATCTCATGGTCTGCATAACCGGTAACTTTCCCCAGGTGACCTTCTTCCATATCAAATGCATCGTACCCGATCAGTGCACTAAAATCTTCCCTATTCCGGCTGGGTTCCGGCATCACTGAAATGTCAAAGTAGACCTCGCAACCATTGAATCCTTTTGCGTCTTCCACACCCTCTATAAATTCAAACTTGATGATGGCCTGATCCGGGGAAATCATTTCAAACTCTTCAACAAAAAAAGGAACCCGCTGTCCATCCATATTGATGAACAACGGGTTATCTTCTTTAATTCGTTCCCCTGCGTTGGGGTCAAGATTTATGATCACCTGGCCCTGGAGCCCATATGGCTTGGATATTCTCCCCGCCTTCATCTCTCCTGGAACCGCCATCGGGAGAAGGATATTATTCTTCCTTTTTCCCTGACTCCTCTTCAGCCTGGGGTTCTTCCTTGGCTTCTGCTTCCTCAGCCTCAGCTGCAGGCTGCTCTTCAGCAACTACTTCAGCGGGCTCCTCGGCCACTGCCTCAGGTTGAACTTCGGCCACTTCCTCAGCCTCAGCCGCAGGTTGCTCTTCAGCAACTACTTCCGCAGCTTCAGCGGGCTCCTCAGCAACTACTTCAGCGGGCTCCTCGGCAACTGCCTCTTCGGCCTCCGGTTGCTCAGGGGTTGCCTCCCCGCTCTCGGCTCTGATAAGCTCTGATCTTTTCTTGGCTAGCTCTGCAGCCCTGGCTTCCTTGATCTTGGACTCTTCCTCCAGGCGGCTCTTGTCAAGTTTCTCCTTGGAGGTCTTGAGATGATCCCTTTTGGCTTGAATCTTCTGTTCCTTCTCGGTCATCCAGGATTGAAACCTTTTCTCGGCTTCGGCTTCATCAAAAGCCCCTTTCTTCACCCCGTCGAGCAGGTGTTTCTTGTACAATACTCCGTTGTAGGATAAGATAGCTCTACATGTATCGGTAGGTTGAGCGCCTTTCTGCAGCCATTCTAAGGCTCTGTCGAAATCCAGAACAATGGTAGCAGGATTGGAATTGGGATTATACTGTCCCAATGATTCAATAAATTTACCATCACGTGGCGCCCTGCTATCAGCAACTACAATAGAGTAGATCGCCTGAAATTTGCGACCCTGTCTTTGTAATCTGATTTTTGCTGGCATACTCAAACATTTAAATTAATAAAAAAACCTACATTTTAAGCGCCTGCAAAGGTAGCATTAATAAGATAAAATGCAAAGTTTCATGTGATTTAAAAATGATCCTTTTGCCTCTCCCCTCTTTTTTCCTGAAAGGGGGCCCGGAGCCACAGATCACCGGATGATGATCTTATTGGTGAAGGAGCTTTTCCCGATCCCGATCCTGAGAAAATAGATGCCGGTGCCCGGAGCTTCAAGATCCACATCGGCCGTCACCTTCGAATCCCCTGCAAGAAGTTGATCTGAAATATCCTTGATCATTTTACCTGTAATATCATAAACCTTCGCAGTAATTTTCTCCTCTCCTGAATATTGAAGTTCGAGATGGAATATTCCATCTGAAGGATTCGGAAAGATCTTGATACTTTCGGAAAGTTTTGCCGCTACCGGGACCTCATTTCCTAACCCACTTTCCGCTTGGCCGTAGCCGGGCAGGGTCATCAGCATGCCAAACAGCAACGCTCCCATAAAATATACCAGATGCTTTTTCATGCTTACTGAGACTGCAAGAATCCTGCCAACAAATTATTAACAGCGGTCAATCTGAGCACAAATTCTCCTAACTTTACACATGATATACCCACCGGGCAGGCTGTTTGTTTTTCCCTGATTTATTGATTATAACGGAAAAAAGTTTCAGGATGATCCAACCATTGTCCCGGGAATAAAGAATTTAACTTTGACAGGATAGTGAACTTATGTTCTTGATTTTTGATACCGAGACCACTGGATTACCCAAAAGAGACCAGGCACCCATTTCAGACGTTGACAACTGGCCAAGGGTGGTTCAGATCGCATGGCAGTTGCACGATGAATCCGGTGACCTCATTGAAAATCATAATGTTTTAATCAAACCTGAAGGGTTTGAGATTCCCTATTCTGCTGAGAAAGTCCATGGAATCTCCACTGCAAAAGCGTTGGCAGAGGGAATTGCCCGGGACGAAGCACTTTCCCTTTTTAGTGAATCGCTTGACCGTGCAGAATATCTCATAGGTCACAACATTAAATTTGACGTCAATGCCCTTGGAGCAGAATTCTTCAGGAGCAACATCGGGACCACATTCCTGGAAAAAAAACAGGTTTGTACCATGAGGTCCAGCACGGAATACCTGAAGCTACCGGGGGGTCGGGGAGGGAAATTCAAACCTCCGAAACTGATGGAGCTCTATGAATCTCTGTTCGATGAGAAATTCCAGGAGGCTCATAATGCGGCTGCCGATGTGGAGGCTACTGCCAGGTGCTTTTTTGAATTGCTCAGGCGGAAGATCATTCCTCCGGCTTCCCTTGAGCTCACTCCCGAACATTACAATCTCTTCATTTCCAAAAACCAGGGAACCGTGAAGCGATTCGGTTTATCCCACGCATCCAACCGGGAAGTTGAACAGGACCATGGTGAAGAGGTACCTGAAGCCATAACCCCGGAGGCCATAGCAAAGGATCAGGTGGAATTCTGCCACCTGCACGTGCATACCCAGTACTCGATCCTGGACGGCGCCGCAAGCATTCCCGAGCTCCTTAAAAAAGCCATTGATGACGGGATGCGGGCTGTGGCCATTACCGATCACGGAAATATGTTTGGGGTCAAGGAGTTCCATAATGAGGCCACCCGCAGAGGCATCAAACCGATCCTGGGTTGTGAAGCCTACATTGCCCGCAGATCCAGACAATCAAGGGAGGACAAGAACCTGGATGCCTATGACCATGTGGTCTTGCTGGCCAGGAATGCGACCGGTTACCGGAACCTGACCACCATGATCTCCCTGGGCTGGACCGAAGGTTTTTACTATAAGCCACGCATTGACAGGGAACTGCTTGAAAAATACAGGGAAGGAATCATCTGCTTGTCGGCCTGTCTGGGAGGAGAGATTCCCCAGGCGATCATGCACCGTTCCACAGAAAAGGCAGAGCAGATCATCAAGGAGTATCAAAGGATCTTTGGCGAGGATTTCTACCTGGAGCTGATGAGGCACCAGACCGATGACCCGGGTATGAATAAGCTCGTCTTTGATGACCAGGTTTTCGTGAACCGGACACTCCTGGAACTGGGTCAAAAACATGGGATTAAATGTGTGGCAACCAATGATGTCCATTTTGTCAACATGGAGGATGCCGAGGCCCATGATCATCTCATTTGCCTGAATACAGGAAAGGACCTGGATGATCCAACCAGGATGAGATACACAAGGCAGGAGTGGTTCAAAACACAGGAGGAGATGCAGGAGGTCTTTTCAGACCTGCCAGCCGTCCTGAACAACACCCTCGAGGTCGCTGAGAAGGTTGAGGTATACGAATTGAATTCTAATCCGGTCATGCCCTTTTTTCCCCTACCGGAAGGATTTGAGAACGAGGATACCTACCTGCAGCACATTACGTTTGAGGGTGCTGCAAGAAGGTACGCGGAGATCACGGATGAAATCAGGGAGCGGATCGATTTTGAACTGGAAACGATCCAGCGAATGGGTTTCCCCGGCTACTTTCTGATCGTTCAGGATTTCATTGCTGCAGCACGTAAGATGGGGGTCTCGGTGGGACCCGGCCGGGGATCGGCCGCTGGTTCAGCCGTGGCCTACTGCCTTGGGATCACGGATATCGATCCCATAAAATATGACCTGCTGTTCGAACGTTTTTTGAACCCTGACCGGATCTCAATGCCCGATATCGATATCGATTTTGATGAGGACGGAAGGGATGCGGTGTTAAGGTGGGTGGTCAATAAATATGGCCATGACCGGGTGGCCCACATCATCACATTTGGAACCATGGCTGCCAAAATGGCCATCAGGGATGTGGCCCGGATTCAGAAACTGCCGCTTCCCGAGGCTGACCGGCTTGCAAAACTGGTGCCTGAACGGCCCGGGACCACGCTGGCCAAGGCATTTGAAGAGGTCCCTGAACTAAAAAAGGAGCAAAACTCCTCCAATCCGCTGATCTCAAATACCCTGCGAATCGCACAGAGATTGGAAGGGTCCGTGCGCCAGACCGGGCTCCATGCATGCGGGGTGATCATAGGAAGAAACTCCCTGACGGATCATCTTCCGGTTTGCAAATCAAAAGATTCTGATCTCCTGGTCACTCAGTTTGACGGCCACTTCGTGGAGGATGTGGGGATGCTCAAAATGGACTTCCTGGGATTGAAAACCCTTTCGATCATCAAAGACGCTGTGGAAAACATCCGTGAATCCAAGGGCATTGAGATCGATATTGATCAACTTCCCATGGATGATCCAGCCACCTTTGAACTTTATTCCAGGGGTGATACCACCGGATTGTTCCAGTTTGAGTCAGCCGGGATGAAGAAATACCTGCGGGACCTGAAACCGAACCGCTTCGAGGACCTGATCGCCATGAATGCCCTCTACCGGCCTGGCCCCATGGAGTACATCCCCAGTTTTATAAACAGGAAACACGGAAAGGAAAAGATTGAGTATGACCGGCCGGAAATGGAGGAATACCTCAGGGATACCTATGGGATCACCGTGTACCAGGAGCAGGTAATGCTGCTATCCAGGAAGCTGGCTGGATTCACCAGGGGTGAAGCGGATTCCCTGCGAAAAGCAATGGGCAAGAAGATCAAGAAGATGATGGACGAGCTCAAGGTGAAATTCGAAGAGGGCTGCACCAGGAACGGAATCCCGAAAAAGAAGATTGATAAAATCTGGACTGATTGGGAAGCATTTGCCCAGTATGCATTTAACAAATCCCACTCCACCTGCTATGCCTATGTCTCCTACCAGACGGCATATCTTAAAGCCAACTACCCGGCCGAGTTCATGGCCGCTGTCCTTAGCCGGAACATCACTGATATTAAGAAGATAGGTCAGTTCATGGACGAATGCAGGAGGATGTCCATCCTGGTCCTTGGTCCCGATGTGAATGAGAGCAACGTGAGGTTCACAGTCAATGAAAAAGGGGATATCCGGTTTGGACTGGGTGCCATTAAAGGTGTCGGGGAGAATGCTGTCACGAGCATCATTGAAGAACGCAGTGCGGGAGGACCCTTCAGGGATATCTATGATTTTGTGGAGCGGATCGATCTCCACCAATTAAATCGAAAAAATCTTGAGGGGCTGGCAGTTGCAGGAGCTCTCGATTGTTTTGAGCCCATGAGCAGGAGCCAGTACCTGGATACAATAGAAGATGCCGAACCGACCTTTATTGAACAGCTGATTAAGTATGGAAGCAAGATCCAGTATGAGCGAAATACCCCGCAGCAAAACCTCTTTGGAGAAATAAGCTCTTCCGCCATCACCAGGCCCGAACCACCGGGTGTGAATGAGTGGGACAATACCACAAAATGCAAACGGGAAAAAGAGCTCATCGGTATATACCTTACCTCCCATCCCCTGGACCGGTACAAATTGGAGATCGACTCATTTTGTCCCAATACCCTGGTCGAACTGAGTGACCTGAAACAGTTCAGTGGTAAGGATGTAGTGTTCTGCGCAATGGTGAAAACGGTCAGGGATGGTGTGGACCAGTGGAGGAACAAACCTTACCTGCTGGCTCAGCTGGAGGACTATACGGATACCTATAACCTCCGGTTGAAGAACGATGACTATGTGAACTTCAAGCAGTACTTTAGCCCGGATGTGGCCCTGATGATCCGTGCCACCGTGAATGAATGGAGCCCACGGGAAGAACCACTCAGGAAGATTTACTCCCTGAAAATTAAAATGGTATACATGCTTGCCGACGTGAGGGAGAAACTGGTTCGGTCGGTAAACCTTTCACTGGACATTGACCAGATCTCCAGTGAACTTATAGAAACGCTAGAACGTTTCACCGTCAATGAAAAAGGTAAGATTCTCAAATTCCAGATTAAGGATCCGGACAGCAATACTTCGGTCAGTCTGTTCTCTCGAAAAAAACATGTGGTGCTGACCGATGACTTCATGCAATTCCTTCAGAAGAACGCAGGTTTTGAATTCAGTCTCGCATAACCTTTTTTTTTATAATTTTGATAAAAATTACACTCATCAAAAAAACAAAATATGGCATTAGAAGCAACAGATGGCAATTTCGAAGAGCTGGTTCTTAAAGCAGATAAACCTGTAATTGTTGATTTTTGGGCTGAATGGTGTGGACCCTGCCGAATGGTAGGACCCATTGTTGAAGAAGTTGGAGTAGACTATGAAGGCAAAGCCATCGTGGCAAAAGTCGATGTGGATAGCAATCCGGGGATTACAGCAAAATACGGGATCAGGAATATACCTACGATTCTCTTCTTCAAGGATGGGAATGTGGCTGATAAGCAGGTGGGGGCAGTTCCCAAAAGCATGATTGTCAATAAACTGGAAGCACTGTTTTAAAATCTAGTAGTCTTTTGGGATGAAAAAGAATGTACCGTTTTCATCCTCAAGTCCTGCAATTTTCCCAAACTGAGGTTGTTGTTGATTGTTGTTCACAACCGATGAAGTAACCTTTTGAACGATAGTTTCAATGGGCAGACAGTTATCGGGATTATTGATAAGCACATTGGCGAATGTCCGTGTAAACTGACTATTATCCACTGCCAGTTCATATCCTGCCGAAGAAAACACCTGTGATGATTTGAATTTTGTGGACTCCCAGTCATTGCAGTCTCGGACCTGCAAACCTGAACGCATGGCCTGGAAGAAACTGGGGCCGGATTCACATGCATCGGTGACCACCAGCGTATGGCTCAGAAAATCCGGATAAGACTGCATGGATGCTTTAAGGGCATTGATGTTGTAATAGCTGAATTCGTCATCCAGGAGAGCATCTACAGGGATCCAGTAACCGCTTTCATTGATGTAGGTGCCATGACCCGCGTACCAGACAAGCAGGGAATTAACCATGTTGCTTTTCAGCATATCCCTCAATTCAATGGAGAAAAACCTCTGCAATTCCATCTTGGTCATGTTCTTCTTATGAATAAAGTTATTGACCTGGTACCTGGACAAGGCAGCCTTCATCATGGTAATATCTTTGGTTGGACCATTCAGGCTGGCAAATGACTTATAGTCTGAATTCTCAATGAATACAACCCACGTTTTTCCCATAGGATTATTCCCAAAAGCCTGGGCATCCCTGTTCAGGGTATAGCTGACTTCAGATCTGTTTCCATATTCATCCTCCACCTGGACCACGATCCTGCTTTTGTTCTCAATATTTACAAGGGCTGTAAAGGAGGGGTTCAGGTCACTGGGGATATAACTCGCCAGAACACTTTCCACGTATATACTCGAGATCAGGCTTTCATCTCCGATCTTTCCTTCCAGGAAAATTTGGGGATTATCGCTGTCAATATATAATATGTTGTTCTCTGAGGAGTATGGAGCGATCATCTGCACCGTGGGAGGATCCACCTCGGTCCGCCTGATTGGAAAAATAGCCGTTTCAGCGTTATCATAAATATCCACTACCTGAATGGTGATCCTTTCCGCATTGTTCAGGTTCACACTGGCCAAAAATCGATACCCCTCATCGGTTTTTTCTACGGGAACAGAGAATCCATTCACCTGGAGAGACCTGATATCACTCTGATCTTCCACAATACCCGTGAGATTGATCACTTCGAACTCCTTTGGGATATCAACCATGTTTCCTTCCCTGGAGATGGGATCCTTTAATATTATTCTTGGTTTGTCCTCTTCCCTGTTCAGCTCGTGAATCCGTTGAGTCGCCTGCTCATGCAGTTTTTGGGCAGTGCCGTCATTATTCGACAGGGCCAGCAATACTTCGTAATCAGCCAGGGCCTTCTCATAGTCCCTGATGGATTCGTAGGCTTCGGCCCGTTTGTAATATACCTCCCTGTTTTCTGGATCAATTTCCAGGGCCTTTGAATAATCGATGATTGAATAACTGTACTGGTTCATCAATGCGTTAATATCACCCCTGTAAATATAGATTCGTTCCTCGTCAGGGTAATCGACGGAAGCCATGGACAAAATTTCAATGGATTTTGGGTAATTCCCCTGGGCTGTCATAATCTGGCTCTGAAGCAGCAAGCCATCCAGATTTTTAGGTTCAAGTTGCAGGAAACGATTAATGGTTGTGATGGCTTCACTAATTTTCATGCGGTTTAACTGCAGGAGTGCCAGGGAATAATAGGTTGCTGCAATCCGTCCGTTCTTATTAATGGCATTGATGTATGCCTGCTCCGCCTCATTGTATAACGCCAGTTTTTCATATACCTGAGCCAGGTTATAGTAACCCCTCTCATCCTCATTTAACTTCAGGCATCTTTTGCTATCATACAGGGCATCATCGTAATTTCCCAGTACCATATTTACGGCGAACCGCACCCGGTAGGCCTCCAGAAAATTGCCCTTCAAGCTGATGGCCATGCTAAGTCTGGCAAGGGCCAGGTCGTGGTTACCCTGGGTATGCCACTCATTCCCGGAAAAATAAAAAAGTTCAGGATCCCTTGCATTGAGGATAATGGCCTTGTCAAAGTCCCTTGCTGAATTCAGGTGATCCCCCGTCTTGGAATAGGATAAGGCACGGTTCACGTAGGCTCTCTCAAAATCCGGATTCTGCTCAATGGCTTTGCTGAACTGCTCAATGGCATCCTTAAAGTTCATAGACTTATAGAAATCCTCCCCTGTCTTGAAATATTGCCTGGCCGATTGTGCGGAAACCGGCCCCTGGGTAAAAAGTGGCAGGATGATCAGTATTTTAATTAACTTTTTCATACTCGCACAAAGTTACTATTTATCCACAGAATCTAGAATTGAAATGTTCGCTAATGTATTCCTTTTTAGATAAATATAAAATTATTCATCACGAAGGATCGTGGTCATTTGTAGATTAAATTTTGTTCGTTCAGGTATAGATCAAGCCCCGTATCACCGATATGAATTGAATCATCAGGAGTTTTTAGAATGGTTGGAGCTCTGACTCCCTGGCTAAAGAACATATTACCCGTAAAGACCCTTGCCTCGTCCCAGAGACCTTCCTTCAGAAATGATTCAAGCAACCTGGCTCCGCCCTCCACTAAAACCGATATGATATGCTGTTCATACAACTCCTCCAGAAGGTCACTCAATCCATACGACGGGTCCACCTGAATCCTTCGGGTCCTGCCTGTATAATATCCCTTCTCTCCTGTAAATACAATGGTTTCCTGTTTCCCGTTGAGGATATTTGCGCTTTTTGAAATCCTTCCATTCCTGTCTATGGTAACCCGAACCGGATCATCTCCGGTCCATCTTCTGACGTTCAAATGGGGATTATCGGTAATGACCGTATTGGTCCCCACCATAATTGCCGCCTCCTCTGAACGCCACTTGTGCACAAGGGTTCTGCTCAATTCCCCGGCTATCCAGTTAGGTCCTACCGGGTCCCCGGGTTCCCTTTCCAGGTCCATAAAACCGTCAGCTGTCTGGGCCCACTTCAGAATCACGTAAGGCCTTTTCTGCTTCAGGTAAAGGAAAAATCGGCGATTCGTGTAAAAACCCTCCCCTTCAAGGCATCCCGATTCAATATGGATCCCTGCAGCTTCCATTTGTCTCACACCCGCTCCATTGACACTGGGAAAGGGATCCAGGTTTGATATGACTACCCGCCCAATACCCTTTTGAGTAATCAGCATTGAGCATGGTGGCGTCTTTCCATGATGGGCGCATGGTTCCAGGCTGCAGTAAAGTGTTGACTCAGCCAGGAGAGATGGGTCTTTCACGGAGCGAATGGCGTTTACCTCGGCATGCGGGCCTCCGAATTCATGGTGGTAACCCTCCCCTATGATCCGGTTCTGATGCACAATCACACAACCCACCAGGGGATTGGTATGCGTGAATCCCAGTCCCTTCCTTGCCAGTTCGAAACAACGGCGCATGTATATTTCGTCCCTATCAGACAATTGAAATCCGCTTTATTGCTATTTTTGATTCATGCTCCAAAATCGTGCCACCCTTCAACAGACCAGGTTTTACCTCCTTAAGGAGCTTCGGCAAGTATATTCTGAGCTTGAAGCTGAATCCATCGCCCGGATCATTCTGGAACACACAGGATTTAAGACGAACGACTGGTTGATGGATCCACAGAAGGTTCCCGGAGTTGAAATCATGACACAAATTAATGAAATTGTAACCGATATTCATACAGGTAAGCCCATTCAATATATACTTGGCTACACCCGGTTCTGTGACCTGAAGCTCACCCTGAATGAACATGTACTGATCCCGAGGCCCGAAACCGAGGAGATGGTTCTAAAAATAATTGATAACCATCCCATTCAAACCGGCCATATCCTGGATGTGGGAACCGGATCGGGATGCATTGCCCTGGCCCTTAAAGCACACTTTACGGAATCGGCCGTTTCAGGAATGGATTTAAATCTGAACGCACTTGAAACCGCAGCAAATAATGGCCGCCTCAACGGACTTGATGTGAAATGGTTCAAGGGGGATATGAGGCATTCGGAATCCTGGTCCAGCCTGGACCAGTTGGATATGATCGCCAGCAATCCACCCTATGTGCTTCGCAGTGAGGGTGAGGTAATGCAGGCCAATGTGCTTAATTTTGAACCGGGCAGCGCCTTATTCGTGGAAGATTCCGATCCCCTGGAGTTTTATGATGCCATCGCAAAACACGGCATTAAGAAACTGAAGGCGCATGGAACGATCTGGGTAGAGATCAATGAAAGGTTCGGGGCCGAAACCGCCCACCTGTTTGCTGGATACGGATTCCGGCAGGTAACCATATTGAAAGATATACATGAAAAGGAAAGATTCATCAGGGCAGAAAAGTGAGGCCGTGGATTTTAAAGCGGCCCTCAGGAGGGCCGCTGAGCTGTGCAGCAGGCAGGAACAATGTACCGCTCAGATCAGGGAGAAGTTGAAAAGATGGAATTTAGATGATGAAGATGTGGAGAGGATCCTGGAAAAATTGCAGGATGAAAGGTTCATTGATGACCAAAGGTATGCCTCTTTCTTCGTGAAAGATAAATTCAAAATTAACCAGTGGGGCAAGGTAAAGATCGCTTACATGCTTCGACAAAAGGGAATCCGGGAGAACGATATCCAGGAGGCTCTGAATCAGATCGATGAAGACACATACTTCCAGTGTTGTGCGGCGCTGATCCAGCGCAAATCAGCCTCCCTGAAGGAAAAAAACCTGTTTGCACGGAAAGGGAAACTTTACAAATTTGCTGCAGGACGTGGATTTGAACCAGACCTGATTCAAAGGGTACTGCATACGACCGGCGGGGTGTGATTCCAATCTTCTCCGGAATTCTTTTCTATCTTTGCTTAAAATCAAATCTTATGATTACATCAGACCAGATCAAAGATCTGAATGAGCGCCTGGCTGCGTTAAGGAGGCATCTTTGACGTGGATGGCAAAACCATCCAGATTGAAGAGGAGGAGCAACGGACGCAGGACCCCGGCTTTTGGAACGACCCCAAATCTGCAGAGGAGCAATTAAGGAAAATTGCACGGCTTAAAAGCTGGGTGGATGATTATCACCAGGTAAGGATCGCCGTGGAGGACCTCAATGTGCTCGTGGAATTTCTTGAAGCGGGAGAGTCCTCCCAGGAGGAGGTGGCCGCGCAGTTTAAAACATCCTTTCTCCTTACCGAGGACCTGGAATCCAAAAACATGCTTCGCAACGATGAGGACAGTCTCGGTGCCATCCTGAAGATTAATTCCGGGGCAGGAGGAACCGAAAGCCAGGACTGGGCTGAAATGCTCATGCGAATGTACATCCGATACGGAGAGAAGCACAAATTCAAGGTCAAGGAACTCCACCTGTTGCAGGGGGATGAAGCGGGCATAAAATCGGTGACCCTTGAATTCACAGGGGAATATGCCTACGGGTTCCTGAAAAGCGAAACGGGGGTACACCGGCTTGTGCGACTCTCCCCTTTTGATTCCAACAACAGGAGACACACCTCCTTCGCCTCCGTCTTTGTCACACCGGTCATCGATGAATCCATAGAAATAGTCGTAAATCAGGCCGACATAGAATGGGACACTTTCAGGTCCGGAGGTGCCGGAGGTCAAAATGTCAACAAGGTAGAAACCGGTGTGCGCGTCCGGCACCTTCCCACCGGAATCACGGTGGATAATACAGAAACCCGTTCACAACTTAAAAACAGGGAGAATGCCATGCGGATCCTTAAATCTCACCTGTATGAGATCGAACTGCAGAAGAAAAGGGAAAAGCAGGCTGAAATAGAAGGGAATAAGATGAAGATAGAATGGGGTTCGCAGATCCGCAATTATGTGCTTCATCCATATAAGCTGGTCAAGGATCTCCGCACAAACCTTGAAACAGGCAACGTACAATCGGTGCTGGATGGAGAGCTTGACCCTTTTATTAAATCATACCTGATGGAGTTCGGCGGAAGTTAATCCCCGCAAAGAAGAGGCTGTCTTAGAAGCATCCCCTCAGAAGATTGAAGGTGCAACTTTTAAGACAGCCCCGGTAAATATTCGGAAATGGGTGTGGCTATGTAAAGATGATCTGGGTGTTCTCACCACCGCACATGGCATAGAATTCTCCAACGGTCAGCACGGCCTTTACCTCATCCCACAAATCCTCCTTCTCAAGCTTGAACATGTCCATGGCCAGTTTACAGGCAAAGATCTCACCTCCACCGGCTGTGATCATCTCCAGGAACTCATCCACAGGAGGAATATCAAGCTTCTCCATGGAACTTTTCATCATCGCAGATACACCTGCCTCCACCCCGGGGAGGATCCCGAGAATGGTCGGAAATGGCAGTCCACCCGGCGCCCTCATGGCCGGATTTCCCACGGTTGCGGTCTTGATCCTGTTCATTTGCTTTTTGGTGATGGCGTCCAGCCCGAAGAAGGTGAAGAAGACCTTTGCTTCAATACCCTCCATTACGGCCCCGTTGGCCATTACCAGTGTAGCATACACATCTTCAATAGTGCCCTTGGCACATATGATGCATACCTTTTTTAAAGGTGTCTCATTATTAGCTGTCATGGTTGTTGATTTATAAGGTTATACACAACTTGCGGGTTTTGGGATCCCTGCAAATTTGGATGAGAGTTTCAATGGCCCCCCGGGGAAAAGCTGGTACAATCCTTTGATATCCACAATTCCGGATTTGCCCACTTTCCTGATGGTAAGGGTCTCTCCCTTGGCACTGCTGTTGCGAAGAAACTCCAGCACCTCATAGTGTTTGTCGGTGAGTTCTATTCCGTCTTCTTTGGCCAGCGCTGCAGCCACCTCCCTGGTCCACTGGGAAGCATCCTTCATGTATCCCTCATCGGTAACTTCAATGGTTTTACCTGCAATGGTTTTTTGTGTCATAATAATTTAATTTATAGGTTGTTAACTAATTGTATTTTTACTCATATTTTTCATAAAGGTGACAAAGAACCCAAGAGCCTTTTTCATTTCCGGCTTATTCATCTCCCGCATTACCTTGAGAATGGAGTATGATGGAATATCATTCATCTCCAGGTTTGCAAATACCTTCACCGCATTGTCCACTGATCTCAACATATCGGGTTGGGTCAGGTTCTTCACCGTATCCAGGATGGCCACCACGTTATCGGCCAGCATTTGCATATCCTCTACGCCATAGTGCGAAACCACATTATCCACAATGCGTCCAAATTCCCTCATGAAATCGAAATACCCCTTTTCCTCAAACTCCTGGAATTTCCTGGTGGTATCGATAATCACCTCGTTGACAATGGGACCTGCATCCTTCATCAGATCCATGGCACTTCCCAGGGTGTCAAGCATGGTATTGAAATTTCCAATATTCCGGGCCACCCTTAATCCCAGCTCCCTCAATTCATCTGGATCCAGGACCACCTCGTGATCATCCAGGGCTTTTACAGTGGAATCGTACGCATCCTTTCCGATGATGGAAACATCCGAAATAAGATCATCCACCGCCTCAGATTTCAGTCTCTGCTGGTTGACATATTCCAGGATCATATCGACCTTCTGGTTCAATTCAGCAATCTGGTTTGTCATATTTTCCGCCATCTTGAAGTCAGTTTACCGGGGTTGTTTTCTTTCCTGCCATGGTCATGTGTGCCTCAATAGGCATCTCCTTGCCTCTCAGTAAGATATGCCAGTATATCCAGCGGAAGATCAATTTGCCGTAATGATTGATCTTGGTGTTTTTCAGCAATCCGAAGGGCCCGATCCCGGGAAGCGGGAAGGTCCCGGGCAGGGGCTCTGTGTCGTAATTGAAATCGATCAGTGCACCCTTGCCATATCCGGTCTCAATGTAGCAGTTGGCATGGCCATCAAATTTTGCAGTAAGCGGACGATTCTCGATGGCACTCATGATATTCTCAAAGAGGATCTCTGCAGCGAAGTGCGCCACCGATCCGGCCTTGGAAGTAGGTATGTTGGAGGCATCCCCCAGCACAAAAATATTCTCATGCTTTTTGGACTGCAGGGTCTCCTTATCGGTCTCCACGTAATTCATATCATCTCCCAGTCCGCTTCTCTCGATCATTTCAGAGCCCATGTTTACGGGAACAATGGTGAGGACGTCAAAGGGGATCTCCACTTCGTCAAAGGACTTGATCACCTTTTTCTCGTTGTCCACACTCTCCAGGTAAAAGTCCGGAACAACCTTGATGTTCTTCTCTTCCAGCAGCTGGCTCAACATTTTCGTGGCGATCGGTTTTGTGAAGGCCCCCGGAAGAGGGGTAACAAAAGTGATGTCCACTTTGTCCCGCAAGCCCTTCTCGGTAAAATAAGCCTCAGCCAGGCAAACAAACTCGATGGGGGCCACCGGGCACTTGAATGGCAGTTCGGAGATACACATGACCAGTTTTCCACCCTCCCATGTTTTAAAGAAGCGCTGCAGCGCAACTGCCCCTTCGATGGTGTAAAAATCGAAGATGCTTTTGTACCACTCCTCTCCCAGCAACCCCGGTGTTTCGTCGGGCCTGGTCTGGGTACCGGTGGCAATGATCATAAAATCGTAACGAAGGGAGGTCCCGTCTGTCAGTAAAACCCTGTTTTCCTCACCCTCAATGCGGTCAATCTCCTGGTAGATCACCTTTACCCCCGAGGGAAAGAAATCCCCCTTGGGCTTGATCACATCGGACCTGTTATAGATCCCAAAGGGAATGAACAGGAATCCTGGCTGGTAATAATGAGTTTTGTGCTGGTCCACCAGGGTTATCTCCCACTCCTGTCGGTCCAGTGCCTTGAAGAGCTTATTTGCCATCATGGTCCCTGCGGTTCCTCCCCCCAGTATTAAAATCTTTTTCATAATTTTGCTGTTTGTTTTATAATGAGTTAAGCAGTTGAAAACAATATTCCCGATTTGCTGTTACAAAAATAACAGTGTATGTTCAGATTTTTTTGTCTCGTGATATGATAAATGTCACTACATGATATCTATCATGCCGGAATATGTTGGTCAGCATTAATTAACGCTCCATATGGACCCCCGCTGCACCTGTGAATTATGTGAATTGAAAGGCCTTTTCTTCGACAATCTTGAAGGAGACCACCTGGATATGCTCTGCTCCGGTAAGGTGGAAAAGGAGTATGCAAAGGGAGAAACCATCCTCAAGGAGGATACCATGATCAATGAATTTTCCTACCTGAAAAGTGGATTGGTAAAATTGTTTCGAACAGACAGTTCCGGGAAGGAGCAGATCATAACCATTGCCAAACCCTATGATTATGTAAGCCTCTTAAGTGTATTCTCCAACGATCAATACAATTATTCTGTTTCGGCGCTTGAAGATTCTGTCACCTGCAATATCAAGATGGAAGATGTAAGGAGCATTGTACGTGACAATGGAGTACTGGCCCTGAACCTGTTGAAAAAAATGAGCAAGGTCGCCGACAAGATCATTCTTGATTCGGTGGAAATCAGGACAAAGCATCTGCGGGGTCGTGTGGCCTTTCTGCTGATCCACTTTTCACATGAGATCTATCACAGCCCTGAATTCGATCTCCCCCTGAGCAGAAAAGAGATGGCCGAATATGTGGGAATGACCACCGAGAACGTGATCCGCACCCTGAGCGAATTCCGGAGAGACGGCATCCTTAAGATCTATGGGAAGACCATCCAGATCGTAAATATGGACAGCCTCAAATCCATCGCTGATTTCGGTTGATTTACCGGATCCACTTCTGTTATCAATTTCACATCCTAGTTACAATTTATCACTAATTGTGCCTAATATTGATAATATCATAATTATTTTGGTTGTTTCTATTATAATTTTATATATTTGACCCCTATTATATATTAATTTGTAATCAGAATAATTAGCTATGTGTGGATTTTCAGTGTATACGGGCGGAGATAAAATGTTGCGGCTCAGTGTAGTCAGCGAATTTCAAAAGATCAAATACAGGGGACCCGACAATAGCGTGGCCTGCGATCTTGGAGAGAAGGGGTGGATGGGATTTCACCGGTTGAAGATCATTGATACTTCCAATGACGGGAACCAGCCTCTCATCCACAGGAACATTCACCTGGTGGCCAATGGGGAAATCTATAACTACCAGTCACTCATGGAGGAATACAAAACCATTTATGAATTCCAGTCGGAGAGTGATTGTGAGGTCATCATCCCCATGTTCCTTGAGATGGGTATGCTTGAGACTGCCCGCAGGTTGGATGCCGAATTTGTTTGTGTGCTGTATGATGCGGATCAGGATAAATACTTTGCAGCCAGGGACCCGGTTGGGATCCGCCCCATGTTCTACGGATATGCCTCCGATGGCAAGATCATGTTCGCCAGTGAAATGAAGGCATTGAGTGATCTTTGCGACGAGGTAAAACCTTTTCCTCCCGGTCATATTTACGATGGGAAGAATTTTATCTCATTCACGGACATTGCCAGGGTTGATCGCTACACTGATGATGACATGGATGAGGTATACGTGAAGATCAATCAACTGCTCACAAAAGGAGTGGAGAAACGGCTGCATGCCGACGTTCCAGTGGGATTTCTTTGCAGCGGGGGACTTGATTCCAGCCTGGTCTGTGCCATTGCAGCCCGGGTAATGGATAAACCCATCAGGACATTTGCCGTGGGTATCGATAAGGATCCCATCGATACCAAGTATGCCAGGATTGTGGCAGATTACCTGGGTGCCGACCATACGGAGGTGCTTTTCACCAGGCAGGATATTTTTGATACCCTGAGCACCCTGATCTATAACATTGAGAGCTATGACATTACAACAATCAGAGCCTCCATGGGTATGTTCCTGGTAAGCAAGTACATCGCTGAGAATACAGACATCAAGGTACTGATGACCGGCGAGATCAGTGACGAGATCTTCGGTTATAAATACACCGATTTCGCTCCCACTCCGCAGGCTTTTCAACAGGAAGCTGAAAAGAGGCTCAAAGAGATCTACATGTACGATGTGTTAAGGGCAGACCGCAGCATCTCATCCAACGGACTTGAAGCCCGCGTTCCCTTTGGAGATCTCGATTTTGTGAAGTACGTCATGAGCATCCCGCCGGAAAAAAAGATGAACTTTACCGGTATCGGAAAATACATTTTACGGAAGGCCTTTGAGGGGGATTACCTCCCCCACGATATTCTTTACAGGGAAAAAGCGGCATTTTCTGATGCAGTGGGTCACAGTGTGGTGGACAGTCTGAAAGCCTATGCAGAAGAGATGTACAGTGCAGCCGATCTCCTTGCGGCCAAACGCAGGTATATTCATGCTACACCCATCTCCAAAGAATCGCTCATGTACAGGGACATTTTTGAATCACATTTTCCGGGCCGTTCCGAAACGGTGATCGATTTTTGGATGCCCAACAAATCATGGGAGAACTGCAATGTGGATGATCCCAGTGCACGGGTGCTGCCCAACTACGGAAAAAGCGGAGAATAAGTAATATTAGCATTCTGCCTCCGGATCCCTGTCAGCTTGAAATCCATCCTGACAGGGATTTTTTTTTGACCCATTTCTTCAAAATCTTCTCATTTTACTTGACATGGGATTACTTTGATTGTATATTTGTACGAAATATGTCATTATTTACTGTTTTCGTAAATTTAAAAACATGGAGTCTAACCCGAAAAGAACGCAGATCCTCAGCACCGGAAAAGAGCTTTTCTGGAAATTCGGATTCAGAAGGGTGACCATCGAGGAGATTTGCAGAGAGGCAGGAGTCAGTAAAATGACCTTTTACAAATTCTTTTCCAACAAAAAGGATTTGGCCATTACCATGCTGGATGAATTGTTTAGCGAGTCATTAAGACAGATACGAAAAATCCAGGATGACCATGTTTCACCGGATGAAACATTTAAAAAACTGCTGCACCTGAAATCAGAAGGGTCAAAGGGAATCAGCGGGGATTTTATCAAAGACCTCTATTCCGATACCGATGAAGGCCTTAAATCTTATTTCGAGGAGAAGGGGCAGATCATGTTCGCCGAAATTGCGAAGGTATACGCACGGGGACAGGAGGAGGGATGGGTCAGGAAAGATCTGCACATCCCTTTCTTTATGAATTATCTCCAGAGGGTCACCGAATTGCTTACAGAAGACCAGATGCTCTCATTCTTCGATGACCCCCAGGATATGATCATGGAGGTGACCAACCTCTTTATATACGGTATTTCCCCACGCAATTGAAACCATGGCAGAAGTCAGATCCATATTATCCATCTGGGTCCTGTTGGCCATCCCTGGAACACTCCTATCCCAGGACACACTCATTTTTAAAGGACAGCTTTCGGCCTGGGCACTCTATAATGGAGGGCTCGACCTTCCCTTATATGCCGGTGGCCGGTATATTCCCCAGCTGAACTATGAACTTTTCCTGCCGAAGGAACGAAAAATCGATTTTGAGGCTTCGGTCAATTTGAACGGCAATGTGGGATTCCATCCATTCGACACCCTCAATGCAACCGGACAGATCAAACCTTACAGGATATGGGGACGGTATTCATCTCCCCAGTTTGAACTCAGGGTGGGACTGCAAAAAATAAACTTTGGCTCAGCTTCCCTGCTCCGGCCCCTCATGTGGTTTGACCAGTTGGATCCCCGAGATCCGCTAAAGTTGACTGATGGGGTCTGGGGGATCCTGGGAAGGTATTACTTCCTGAACAATGCCAATATCTGGCTCTGGGGACTGTTGGGCAACAATGATCCCAAAGGATGGGAAATGGCCGGATCCCATAAGGGCCTTCCGGAACTGGGTGGAAGGATTCAATCCCCGATCCCTTCTGGCGAAGCCGCCCTCTCTTATCACTACAGGGTCTCCGATACAAGGGGGCTGGAGGGAATTCCTCCCTTTGAAAAAGTCCGGGAGAACAGGATAGGACTGGATGTCCGGCTCGACCTCATAGTAGGTGCATGGCTGGAGGGTTCCTGGATCAACAGCAACAAAAACCTGGGACCCTATACCAACCAGGAGATCTTCAATGCGGGGATTGACTATACTTTTGGTATCGGGAACGGATTGCTCGTGGTATATGAACAATTGCTTGCTGCCTATGACGAGAAGGCCTTTCAATTTCGGAATACCACCACATTTTCACTGTTATCACTTTCTTACCCCATCGGGCTTTTCGATAACCTCAGCGGTATCATATACTACGACTGGACCAACCAATCCATCTATAACTTTCTAAACTGGCAAAGGCAATTCAAACGCATTGTACTATACCTGATGGCATACTGGAATCCAAAGGATTACAGGATCCCGTTACAGGAAAACCTGCAGAATCTATATGCAGGCAGGGGCATTCAATTAATGCTTGTACTGAATCATTAAAATATGAAATCATGGAAAATTCTTCAATTATTAAGATTGACAACCTTATCAAAAGGTTCCCGGTAGGGAAGAGCCACTTCACTGCCCTGAATGATCTCAGCCTCACATTTGAACGGGGGGAGTTCTCCGGGCTGGTGGGTCCCAGCGGTTCAGGCAAGACCACCCTTCTCAATATCATAGGATCACTTGATACGCCGTCAGAAGGCAAGGTCACTGTCATTGATCAGTCAATTTCAACCCTCAGCCACAAGCAATCCGCAAAGCTCAGGAACCGATATATTGGATTTATCTTTCAGACCTATAACCTTTTACCGGTCTACACTGTGTATGAAAACGTAGAGTTTGCCTTGCTTTTACAAAAACTCAACTTCTCCTCGAGAAAGAAGGCGGTCATGGATGCACTGGAATGGGTTGGACTTACCGATAAGGTGAAATCCAGGCCATCCATGTTATCCGGCGGGGAGTGCCAGCGGGTGGCCATCGCGAGGTCAATGGTCAAAAGACCGGAAATCGTGCTTGCCGACGAACCGACCGCCAACCTGGATTCCAAAAACTCCCACCACATCCTTCAAACCATGAAGCACCTGAACAAGGAGCTGAAGACCACCTTTATTTTTGCCACACACGACGAAAAGGTGATGC
>JAHEEC010000102.1 GCA_024640885.1 Bacteroidota bacterium
CCGGCCGTGGCGAAGAAGGGCTGACCGCCGCCCCCGCCCTGGATCTCAGGTGATACCTCACGGATCATCCCGGAGGCATTCAGTCCGTAATTTTCAATGAGCACTTCGGAGAGCAAAATGGCCAGGTGGGCCTTCCCTTCGATTTCGGCACCCAGCACCAGGCTTACCCCGGGGTATCTCGAACGGACCTGGAAGGCCACATCCCTGAGGTGGGAAGGGTCGTCCACATCGATCCTGGAAACGGCCATGCTGGATTCCCCTATCTTCTCCAGCTTGTTTTCAAGGTTCCTGGCGATAATGCCCAGGACGTTCTTCTGAAACCTTTCCAGCTGCTTTGAAAGCTTGCTGTTATCATCCACCATTCCCTTGACAGCCTTTACCAGGTCCTTCTGTTTCTCAAAGGATCCTGCGATCTGCTTCACCATGTCGAGGTGTTCGTCGATGTAGCGTTCTGCCACCTCCCCGGTGAATGCCTCGATGCGCCTGATCCCGGCTGCAATGGAGGACTCCCTGAAGATCCTGAAGATCCCGATCTGACCGGTGGCTTCCACGTGGGTGCCACCGCAAAGCTCTACCGATTCCCCGAACCGGATCACCCTGACCGAGTTGCCATATTTTTCACCAAAAAGGGCCATGGCCCCCATTTCCCGGGCCTTGGCCATGGGAATTGCACGGTGTTCCTCGATCCGGCTGTTCGTCCGGATCATCCGGTTGACCAGGTGTTCCACCTTCCGGAGTTCCTCCTCTGTCAATTTCTGAAAATGGCTGAAATCGAACCTCAGGTAATCCGGGTCCACCAGGGATCCCTTTTGCTCCACATGGGTGCCCAGGACTTCCCTCAATGCATGGTGCATGAGGTGTGTGGCTGAATGGTTATTTGCTATGCGGACCCGGCGCCCTTCGTTCACCCTGGCCGTGAATTGAGCTGAGGGGTCGGAAGGGAGTTTTTTCGCCACATGGATGATCAGGTCATTCTCCTTCCTGGTGTCGATGATCTCCACCTGCTCCTTCTCATTTTCAAGGGTTCCCTGGTCACCGATCTGTCCCCCGCTCTCGGCGTAAAAAGGGGTGAGGTTAAATACAAGGTGGTACAGCTCCCTGTTTTTTGTAACGACCTTCCGGAAGCGGGTGATGTGAACTTCGGCCGTGAGCCTGTCGTACCCCACAAACTCCTCCGTAACACCATCCGACAAAATGGTCCAGTCCCCCGATTCGGTCTCGGCGGCCTGCTTGGAACGGTTTTTCTGTGCATCCATCTCCCGCTGGAACTCCTCTCTGTCCACGTTCATCTCCAGCTCGGAGAGGATCAGCTCGGTCAGGTCCAGGGGAAATCCATAGGTGTCATACAGCACGAAAGCATCTTTGCCGGCGATGACCTGCCTCTTCTCTTTTTTTGCCTTGCTCACCAGCTGCTCCAGCAGGCGGATCCCGGTTTCAAGGGTAAAGAGGAAGGAGTTCTCTTCCTCTTTGATCACCCGCTGAATAAGCTCCTGCTGGGCCCCGAGCTCTGGAAAGGAGCTCCCCATGGTTTTCACCAGCGTGGGGACAAGTGCATGGATAAAGGGTTCCTTCTGATTCAGGTAGGTGAAACCGTAACGCACGGCCCTTCGAAGGATCCTCCGGATCACATAGCCGGCTTTGTTGTTGGAAGGCAGCTGTCCGTCTGCAATGGAAAAGCAGATGGCCCTGAGGTGGTCAGCCACCACCCGCATGGCCACATCGGTGGACTGGTCGGATCCGTAGGATATGGATGTGGCAAAGGCGAGTTGGTTGATGATGGGCTGAAACAGATCGGTGTCGTAGCTGGATCTCTTTTGCTGAAGGGCCATGCAGAGCCGTTCGAACCCCATTCCGGTATCCACATGTTTCTCGGGCAGGGGCTCCAGTTCGCCACTGGCTTTGCGGTTGAACTGGATGAAGACCAGGTTCCAGATCTCGATCACCAGCGGATGGTGCCTGTTCACAAGGTCCACCCCCGGCACCTTTTTACGCTCATCCTCATCCCTCAGGTCAAGGTGGATCTCCGAGCATGGTCCGCAGGGACCCGTATCGCCCATTTCCCAGAAATTGTCCTTCTTGGAGCCATCCAGGATCCTGAACGGGGGCATGTACCTGTTCCATTGTTCGAAGGCTTCCACATCCCTTTCAATCCCGTCCCTTAGATCCCCTTCAAAAATGGTCACGTAAATCCGGTCCGGATCCAGCTTCATGCGCCCTGTGAGGAATTCCCATGCCCACTGGATGGCCTCTTTCTTGAAATAATCCCCGAAGGACCAGTTCCCCAGCATCTCGAACATGGTGTGGTGATAGGTGTCGTGACCCACCTCTTCCAGGTCGTTGTGTTTGCCGGTGACACGGAGGCACTTCTGTGTGTCAGCCACACGCCTGCCATCTGGTTTACGGGTCCCCAGGAAATAATCCTTGAACTGGTTCATTCCCGCATTTGTAAACATAAGGGTAGGATCGTCCTTCAAAACCATGGGGGCCGAGGGAAAGATCTGGTGCTTTTTTTCCTTAAAAAACGATAGAAATGATTCCCGGATTTCCTGTGAAGTCATGAGCGATAGGGTCTGTTATAATTGATAAAATGTAACCCGGAACTGAAAGTTACGTAAAAAAAGCCTGAACGGTGCAAAAATAATTTTTTTGACTAATAGTTGCGAGATTAAGCGTGGTTTTTTATTTTTAGCTCTGAGAATGGAAAGAATAATTGGTCGAAAATACTATTTGAACCCTGAAACTCTTCGTTATGAAAGAGTTACACTCTCCCCCAGGCAGCGTGCCCGGGTTGTTGCTATTTTCAGCGTAGGGCTGATCGCACTTGCGGTGTTGCTTCGATTTGGATTCGAGCGTTATTATCCCACCCCCCGCCAGGTGATTTATGAGCGGGAAAACAACAACCTCCGTGCTGAATATGTGGCCCTCAATTCACATTTGCAGCAGGTGGAGGCCGAGCTGGCCGAACTAAGGAACCGTGACGACCGGTTTTACCGTTCCATTTTGAGTCTTGAACCGGTTCCCTCCTCCATCAGGGAAGCAGGTACCGGTGGTTCGGAATCGAATATGCACCTGAGGAATCTGCGCAAGCCAGGATTGGTATTGGATGTCTCCGAAAGGATCGATAAGATTTCAAACAGGATGCAGATCCAGTCAAGCAGTCTTGAAAACATTTATATGGAGGCAGTCACCAACCAGCAGTTCCTGGCCAGCAAACCCTCCATCAATCCCATCTCATCGGGCGATCCTATCTGGCTTACCTCCACCTACGGCTACAGGAATGATCCCTTTACAGGCAAACGTACCGCGCATCATGGCATTGACCTGGCAGGACCCTATGGACTGGCCATTCATTGCACCGGGGATGGTGTGGTGATCAGTTCGGAAACCAGCAGGCATGGGTATGGCAAAGAGGTATTGGTCGATCATGGGTTCGGTTACGTCACCCGGTATGCACACCTGCAGGAAATCAAGGTGAAGCAGGGACAGAAGCTGCAACGCGGTGAGGTGTTGGGAACTCTGGGAAACACAGGGCGTTCAACGGGTCCGCACCTCCATTATGAAATACGAAAGGATGGCAGCCCGGTCAATCCAATGCTCTTCTTCTATGAAAATCTGACCCCCGGGGAATATACACAACTGGCCTCCCGGGTCGTTCCGGTTGAAAACACTTACCAGGGTGTTGCAATGAGCCAGAAATAATTTCTTAATTTCGCGGCGTACTTATAATATGTGCCGATTGCCGGACATGGAGTTTATGATGTGCGTAAATCGGCATCCTTATTGAGCGTGAATGGGCCGTACCCAATTTAAATTCAACCCCGAGGACCTTAATTATAACAAGCTGGACAGCAGCCTGGGCGCCCGCATCTGGCGGATCGCCATCTATGTGGCGGCCATCCTTGTCATGGCCATCCTGCTCAATGTGGTCTATTCACTCTTCTTCGATACACCGCGTGAGCGCCAGATCAGGCGTGAGAATGAAATGCTGCTTGAGCAATATGGGCTGTTGAGTGAAAGGAAAAGTGTGGTGGATACTGTGATGCATGAAGTCCAGAGGATCGATAAGGATATCTACAGGGTTATTTTTGAAACTGAGCCGGTGGAGCCTGAATTGAATACTGACAATGAGCTCACCTTTCAAAGATTGCTGAAGGCTTCCGACAAGGGGATCGTTTCTGCCACGGCCGAAAAACTGGATTCAATGATCAGTCATAATAAAAGCATGGCCTCCCTATATGACATCCTGATGATCAAAGGGGAAAACAGGTCAGACATGCTGCCGGCCATTCCGGCCATCCAGCCTATTGAGAATGGCGACCTGACCCTCATTGCTTCGGGATGGGGCCAGAGGATCCATCCCATCTATAAGATCCGGAAGATGCACACGGGGATCGATTTTTCCGCACCGGTAGGCACCCCAGTATTTGCTACAGGCAGCGGTGTGGTTGAGGTCTCCAACCGTTCGGGGAGGGGGCTGGGAAACAGCATCATCATCGATCACGGATATGGCTATAAAACCCTTTACGCATGCATGGAGGAGTTGAATGTGAGAAGCGGGCAAACCGTGAAGAGGGGAGATGTAATCGGGACTGTAGGCGATACAGGGTTGAGCGTGGCGCCACACCTTCATTATGAGGTACATCTCGATGGAGAGGCGGTCAATCCTGTCAACTATTTTTTCCTTGAGCTCTCCCCTGCAGAGTATGACAGGTTGATTTTAATTTCAATGATGTCGGGACAATCTTTTGATTAATGCACTTTTTTGTATATTGCACACAGAATGGAGAGATTCAGTTTTAACCCCAGAACCTTATCTTACCAGAGAGTAGAGCCGACCGGAAAGCTAAAATTCTTCCGGTTTCTTGCGTTTACAGGCTTTACGCTTGCGGTAGCATTCGGGGTACTTATCCTGAGGGACAGGCACATCCAGTCCCCAAAAAGCGAGCGGCTCGCAGCCACACAACAACAAATCACCTACGAACTGACCCTCCTGAACCGGGATATGCAGCAATACGAAAACAGGCTCAGGGATGTGGCCTTCAATGATGACAATATTTACCGGGTCTATTTTGAAGTGGAGCCCTGGCCGGCCACCCTGAGGAACGCAGGTGTGGGAGGTTCCAATAAATATGCCTGGCTCAGGGGATCCAAATATGCAGACCTGCTCATGCAGACCTACATGAATGTGGACCAGATCGAGAGGAAGCTGGTGGTTCAATCCACCTCTTTCGACCAGGTCATTGATATGGCAGGGAACAAGGAGGGGCGCCTGGCGGCCCGCCCGGCCATACAGCCGGTAAGCATGAAAGACCTGACCAGGTTCGGTTCTTCTTTTGGTATGCGCTACCATCCCATCCTGAAGGTGGTGAGGCCCCACGAAGGGATCGACCTCACCGCCCCCAGAGGCACCAACATCTATGCCACTGCCGATGGGACGGTGCTCCAGTCAGGATACCGGCCCGGTGGATTCGGGAAGAAGATATTACTGGACCACGGTTACGGATACCAGACCCTGTACGGCCACTGCGATGAGGTGCTCGTGAAACCGGGCCAGCAGGTGAAGCGGGGTGAATTGATCGGCAAGGTGGGTACCACTGGGCTTTCCAAGTCACCCCACCTCCACTACGAGGTCCATGTGAACGGGCGGCCGGTCGATCCCATCAACTATTACGCCAACGACCTTTCGGCAGAAGAGTTTGACCGGATGATTGGCATGCTCTCCAACGCCGATCCCTCTTTCGATATAAATTAAGCCACAAGTTAAGGATATGAGGGGTTTGCTGGTAGCTATTCTGGCAGGGGTGTTGTCACTTTCAATTTTTGCACAGCAACAGGGCATTGTGGCCGATACCTCCCTGGGGGCTGACACCCTGGTGAACCTGGCTCCACCCATGACCGGTGACACCCTGGAGAACCTGGCTCCACCGGAACTTTTAAATCAACCTCTTTCCGACACAATTCATATTCGCGATACCCTCTGCATTATCGGGACCGGTGACATCATGCTGGGGACCAATTATCCCTCCCTGACCTACCTTCCCCCCGGAGAAGATTGCACTCCCCTGTTGCGCCCTGTGCACCATGTGTTGCAATCAGGGGACCTGCTTTTCGGGAACCTTGAAGGGGTCTTCTGCTCACGGGGAGGTACCCCGAAGAATTGCAAGGATACCACCAGCTGCTATGTGTTCAGGATGCCCGATCAGTTTGCATCCTGCCTGGTGGAGGCGGGTTATGATGTCATGAGCGTGGCCAACAACCATGTGAATGACTTTGGACCGGAAGGACGTGAATCCACAGCTGCCCTGCTCGATTCGCTGGGGATCGCTTACGCAGGATTTATCACACACCCCTGGACCCTTTTTGAAAAAGATGGGGTTACCTATGGATTTGCTGCATTTGCGCCCAACAACGGGACCATGGACCTGCTGGATTATAAGGGGGCTGCCGCGATCACAAGGATGCTCGATTCGCTGGCTGACGTGGTGATCATCTCCTTCCACGGGGGCGCCGAGGGAAAGGATCACCAGCATGTGGTCAGGGGTGATGAAGAGTACCTGGGAGCCAACCGTGGGAATGTGTACCGGTTTGCACACGATGTGGTGGAAGCCGGGGCCGATGTGGTATTCGGACACGGGCCCCATGTGACCCGGGCGATGGAGCTTTACCGGGGCAGGCTGATCTGTTACAGCCTTGGGAATTTCGCCACCTACAGGCGCTTTAACCTGAGGGGGCCCAATGGAATCGCACCCATAGTAAAGGTATATACGGACCGGGAAGGGAATTTTTTACACGGCGAAGTGGTACCGGTCTATCAGCCTGGTGAGGGGGGACCCAGGATCGATCCGTCCGGGAGGGCCGTTGACATGCTCATTGAACTGACTGCGAATGATTTTCCGGGTGGGGGACTGGTCATTGGTAAAGATGGCTCCATTTCCAGGCAACCCAATCCATAAACCTACATCAACCGGGTCGGGGGCCACATAATCGCTGAAAATTGTCGTCAAACAGCAATTTGATTTCTACAAATGATTTGCTAAATTGGTTGTTTATTTATTTGAAAAATAGTCCGGTATGCCTTATAAGGAAGCTAAAGTAGAGAAGTTATACTATACCATAGGTGAGGTTGCCGAGATGTTCAAGGTCAACACCTCCCTCATCAGGTTCTGGGAAAAGGAATTTGAGATCATTAAACCCAAGAAGAACAAAAAAGGAAACCGGCTTTTCACCCAGACCGATATCGATAATTTCCATATTATCTTTCACCTGGTCAAAGAGAACGGGATGACCCTCAAAGGCGCCAAGAAGAAGATGAAGGAGAACAAGGAGGATACGGAACATAACTTTGAGATCATAAAATCCCTGGAGAGCATCAAGAATATGCTTATTGAGGTAAGGGAGAGCCTCTGAACCGGTACCCCGGACCCAAATCAATTCAAAGATCATGATAAAGCTAAAGGAGATTACCAGGGCTCTGGAAAATCTGGCCCCGCTCTCCTTCCAGGAGTCCTATGACAATTCGGGCCTCCAGGTGGGTGACATGGAGATGGAGATCAGCGGGGTCCTGGTTACGCTGGATGTAACGGAACAGGTGGTCCGGGAGGCTGAAACGCTTGGCTTTAACCTGATCGTCTCCCACCATCCGGTGATCTTCGGGGGGCTCAAATCCATCACAGGGAGGAGCATGCCGGAGCGGATCGTGCAGATGGCCATCAAAAAGGAGATTGCCATATACAGCGGGCATACCAATTTCGATGCGGTAACCGGAGGGGTCAACAGTGCCATGGCCAGCCGCCTTGGACTGGTCCGCCAGAGGATCCTCAGTCCGTTGACCGGCCAGCTGAAAAAGCTGGTTGTTTTTGTTCCCCATGACCACCTGGAAAAGGTCCGTATGGCCATGTTCGAAGCGGGAGCGGGTCATCTCGGGGCCTATGACCGGTGCAGTTTTAACCTGGAAGGAACCGGCACATTCAGGGGGGGCGAGGGGAGCAATCCATTTGTGGGCGTGCCGGGAGAGATGCACCAGGAGCCGGAGATCAGGGTGGAGACCATCGTGCTGGCGCACCAGGCCGGGAAGGTGGTCAGGGCCATGGTGGATGCACATCCGTACGAAGAGGTGGCCTATGATCTCTATCCGCTGGAGAACCAGTATGAGCAGGGAGGTATGGGCATGGTGGGAGAGCTGGAGGACCCCATGAATGAAGAGGTGTTTATGGGTTTCCTGAAAGAGCGGTTCGGGGTCCGTGTGGTCAGGCATTCGGCACTGCTGGGAAAACCGGTAAGGAGGGTGGCACTTTGCGGCGGTTCAGGAAGCTTTCTGCTTGAAAAGGCAAAGTCGGAAGGGGCGGATGTGTTTGTGACAGGGGATTTCAAATACCACCAGTTTTTTGACGCGGAGGAGAGGATCGTGGTGATGGATGTGGGGCATTATGAAAGTGAGCAATTTACAAGGGAAATATTTTATGATCTTATTATGAAAAAATTCCCTAAATTTGCAGTCCGTTTATCAGATACAGACACAAATCCAATTAAATATTTTTAGTACATGGCTAAAGCAAAGAAAAGCGCAGAAGTTGCAGAAATGACAATTGCTGAAAAACTGAAAGCACTGTATGACCTGCAGCTGGTGGATACTGCCATTGATAAAATAAGGATCCTGCGTGGCGAATTGCCCCTTGAAGTGCAGGATCTGGAAGATGAGATTGAAGGATTGCAGACCAGGGTATCCAAGTATGATGATGACATCGAGAGCCTTGATAAATCCATAAACGGGAAGAAGCAGGAGATTGCCAATGCCCAGGATCTCATCAAGAAATACGAAGAGCAGCAGAACAACGTGAGGAACAACCGGGAATATGACTCCCTTTCCAAGGAGATCGAGTTCCAGACCCTGGAGATTGAATTGTGTGAGAAGCGCATCCGTGAATTCTCGGTCCTGATCGATGAAAAGAAGGTGGTGATCGACGAATCCACAGGAGTTTTAAATGAGCGGAAACTGGATCTGGAGAACAAGAAGAAAGAGCTCGAGGATATCATCGATGAGACCAAAAAGGAAGAGGATGTGATGGAAAAGAAATCCGCACAGCTGGAAGAGATCATCGAGGAGAGGCTTACCACTGCCTACAATAAGATCCGTGCAAATGCCCGCAACGGCCTGGCTGTAGTTCCCGTGGAACGCGATGCCTGTGGTGGTTGTTTCAATAAGATCCCGCCCCAGCGTCAGCTTGACATTGCATCCAGGAAAAAGATCATCGTTTGCGAATACTGTGGCCGGATCCTGGTGGATTCCAAGATCAGTGAGGAAGTCGAATAACCATCCATTCCTTCATTCCGTCGATCCTTAAATCATCGGTGATCCTTTCCGGGTAGCCTGTGGACAGCCGTGCTGTCACGGTTGCTCCAGCCAGGCAGGCTCAACCTCCCTGTGTCCCTGGAGCATGGCCCGGGTATCGCTAAGGAATTGATCCATGCTTGCCCGATCCTGTGCAGTCATTTCAAATCCATTGAATGCGGAAGGATCGGCCGATGCGGGCACCAGTGTAAAAAGGGTACCTTTGCTGGTAGCAGGTTTGAAAACCCACAGCGGCAGGTATCCATGGTCCTCAATCTCTGCTCCCCCCGGACCCTTCAAAAGATTTAGCTCAAAGGCGATCCCCCCATCCCGGTAACGGTTCCGCTGGTTTGAAATCAAATTTCCCATGGAGTAGGCCACGAGGTCCCCGGATTGGTTCCCCCGAATGGGTTGGATCACATGGGGGTGTGACCCGATGATCGCATCGGTTCCGTGCCTGAATAGAAACCGGGCAAGCTCCTGTTGCACGGTACTCTCACTCAATGCATACTCGTTGCCCCAGTGCATGGTGACCAGGATAAAATCGGGTTGGGCCAGGGCGGCTTTCTGCAGGTCCCGGAGCATGAGTACCGTATCGATCCGGTTGACAATCGCAGGTGGTTCCACCTTCAGCCCGTTCGTCCCGTAGGTATAATTAAGCAGGGCGATCCGGATCCCGTTTTTTTCCACCACCAGCGGGTAATAAGACGAGCGCTCTTCCGCGTCCTTAAAGGTCCCTAAATGGAGGAGCTCCCTGCGATCAAGCTGATCCAGGGTCCTTTCAAGACCCGCCTGCCTGCCGTCGAGGGCATGGTTGTTGGCAGTGACCAGGATGTCAAACCCCGCCTCCTTCAGGGCATCGGCCAGTTCATCGGGACTCGAGAACTGGGGATAGCCTTTGTAGGGCGGACCTGCAAAGGTGACCTCCAGGTTGCCGATCACCAGGTCCGCATCCATTAAATAAGGTGTGAGAAACTGGAAACAGGGATTGTAATCATACCCCGGTCCCCCGGTGGCCAGCGCCGAGGCGATCTGCGTGTCATGTCCCATGATGTCACCGGTAAAGACCAGCCTGAGCCTGGTCTCCTGCGCACCCAGGGAAAGGGTCAGAAAAATGAGAAGGGGATTCAGGGTAAAGCGCAACCAGTTGCAAGTCATATTTCCAGCAATTGGTTAAAGATAGCAAATAAAGATTTTTTAATCGATTTACCAGCTTCCGCCTGCACCGCCTCCCCCGAAGGAGCCGCCGCCTCCACCTGAAAAGCCGCCGAATCCACCGCCGCCGCCAAATCCACCTTTGCCCGAGGAGAAATTGCCCCAGCTGCCTCCTGAATGGCGGCTCCCGGACATCATTCCCAGGGCGAGCCACAGGGGCAGGTTGCTGCGCCCCATCCCCGTACTTCTTCTCCTTCCTCCAAAGATCAGCGAAAAGAGGAAGATCAGGAAGATGATCCCCCCGATGGAAAAACCGCCCCCCGAAGAGGTCTGCTTGCGGTACTGATCTGCCGTGAACTGGCCTTCCAGCAGTGAGATCATCACATCGGTGGCCGCATCGATCCCGGCGTAGTAATCCCCGTTCTTAAAATTTGGGAGAATCTCATTTTCCACGATCCGTCTGGCGAGGGCATCGGTTACATACTCTTCATTTCCGTATCCTGTGGCTATGAATACGTCCCGCTCCTGCATATCCACAAGGATGATCACCCCGTTGTCCTTGCCTTTCTGTCCGACTCCCCAGGCCTCACCGATCATGGGTGCCAGCATGGATGCGGGGTAACCCCCATCGTCAGACAGGGTCACCACAAAGATCTGCGTGGAGTTGCGGGATTCAAACCCGTTCAATTTCTGGTCAAGCTGGCTGGCCTGCGAGGAGCTGAATACATTGGCGTAATCATTCACCCAGGAGCCCGGGGCCGGTGGAACCGGCAACTGATCCTGGGCCACGCCCGGGACCGTCCACAGGACCAACAGGACCATTACGTAGAATACCTCTTTCTTTATCATTTTTCCCCTCCAAATGAAATATCATCCGATAATTCGTTCACATCGCCATCCTGGTAGGGGAAGTTCTTTTTGAGCTGCGCACCGGCCATCAGGATCCCCTC
>JAHEEC010000003.1:0-33194 GCA_024640885.1 Bacteroidota bacterium
AAGTGACCTATCTTTTCAAGCATGGTCACCGTATCGGAATACTCCTTGGGATACTGGCCAAGTTCAACCAGGATATCGAACAGTTCATCCACATTGGTAAGGTTGAAATTCCCGGCCATGACCAGGTTCCTGGTCCGCCAGTTATTCTGGCGCATAACCGGATGCAGGTTCTCTGCGGTATTCAGGCCGAAGGTCCCGTACCGGAGGTGGCCCAGGTAGGCTTCCCCCGCAAAGGGCAAATTCATTTTTGCCCAGTGGGGATCATTGATGGCATCCGTATTTTTCCGCCCTGCCCTGTTGAACTGACTGTAAACTTTTCCAAAAATGTCATTGATGGCAGTGGGGCCCGTCTCCCTGTACCTGTTGAAATATCTTTTTCCCGGGATGGTGTTCAGCTTCAGGCTCACCAACCCTGCCCCGTCCTGTCCCCTGTTCCGTTGCTTCTCCATCAGGAGGTATAACTTTTCCAGTCCATACCTCCAGGATCCATAGGTTAGCTGGTAGTATTCAAGTGGTTTAAGCAACCTTATCAGGGCAATACCGCACTTGTGTTGAACTTCATCAGTCATGAATCAATGGATCTGCGGTTCAGTGCTTTTTATGTTGATATAGTCCTCCATTATGAAGGCGTTGGGAAAGTTCTTTTTTACCTGGTCATGCAGTTTCAGGGCCTCACTCTCTGTCCTGCAATCGCCCACATACACTTTGAAAAATGGTTCGTCGTAGCGGTAGTAAGCATCTACTTGCGGAAAATAGGACAGGAACCTGGCCCTGATGCGCTGCTGCTCCTCCTTGGCCCCCAGCCCGCTTTCGGAGTAGATCCTGATGCGATATCCGGGGACGCCCGATTCCTTGCTGTTCATGGTCAGCAACTTGTAATAATTTACTACAAGCAGGCTGTCCGTCTCAATATGGAGCTGACCGGCCAATGCATCATCCTGAAGCTGTTTCAGCAGGTCCTCCCCGCCCGATCCATTTCGGCTTGCCTGTCCCTGAAGCAGGAGACCTGAATATAATATAATGCAGATTGAAAGCAGGTAACGCATCCTCCGGCCCATTTGTGGGACAAAATTAATCAAATTTGTATTCCTTCTGTCATACAAATGAGAATTTGACTATTTTCACCATATGCAGCAATTTGACCGAAAAAAAGCAAGGCGGAGAGAGGTATACACAGGGTTGATCATCATCCTGGCAACCTTCAGTTACGTCACCTCGTTGCTGCTTGATTTCAATTTTGTGAGTCCATATACAACGCTCCAGGAGGACCTGGCCTATGTGTCCGACCACATTCGGAACCAGGAGATCAGTTCATGGGCCTGGCTTATCACCGCCGTGATCACCTTTATTGCAGTCCCCTTTTATGTGATCATTTTCAGCAGGCGCTTAAGGGCGCTGCACTATTTCAACGGGTTGTGCATGCTGGGGGCATCCGCCGGATTTGTGGTCATGGGGATGGTGGGGCTTGAAATGCACCAGACCATGCTTCAGAATTTCACAGGTGGAGTGGGGCAGGTGGATGAACAATTACACTTTGCGTTGCTTGAGCAATTCAGTGAGGAACAGTTCTACAACCGCATCGGCAGCACTTTTCTGGGCCTTTTCGCCATTGGATTGAGCCTTACAAAATTCAGGCTGGGGAGATTTCCGCTTATTTCCACGTTGCTGCTGATCCTTTCAGGCCCGACGCTGATATTCTTCAACTGGTACAACCCCGATCATGTGGGCAAGACCATTGCCATGGCAGGCATTCTGATCGGACTGCTGGTTTTCTGCGTCCGGCTGATCAACAAGGGAATTTCGACCTGACCCCTATTCATTGAGGGCATCCGATACCTCATCGGTCACATTCAGGTTGTGTGAAACCGCCTGTACATCGTCATCATCTTCAAACTCTTCCACGATTTTCATGATCTGTACGGCCTGCTCAAGGGAAAGATCTATTGAATCATTGGGGATCCGCTGAAGCTCGGCACTGTCGGGTTCAAGGCCCATCTCCTGAAGCTTCTTCTGGACATTGTGGAAATCCTCCATGGGAGTGGTGATCATAAAAATATCCTCTTCCATCTCAATCTCTTCCACACCGGCATCAATAAGCTCAAGTTCAAATTCCTCAGGATCCATGTCCCCTTTGGGAATGCTGATGACCCCCTTGCGTTCAAACATAAAACTGAGTGATCCGTTGGTTCCCAGGTTACCCCCCCTTTTATTGAATATGGCCCTGATGTTGCCCACCGTCCGGTTCCGGTTGTCTGTCAGGCAGTCCACAAAAACCCCGATCCCGTAAGGCAGCATTCCCTCGAAACTCAATTCCAGAAATGAGGAGCTGTCCTTGTTCGCTTTGGAGATGGCCCTTTGAATGGTATCCTTGGGCATGTTCATCCCCTTGGCATTCTGAACCGCTGCCCGGAGCCTTGGATTGGTTTCCACCTCGGAGCCCCCCTCGGAGGCCGCCACGGTGATTTCCTTGATCAATTTGGTAAAGAGCTTGCCCCTTTTGGCATCAATGGCTCCCTTCTTGCGTTTGATGGTCGACCATTTGCTGTGTCCTGACATAGTTGTGAATTTCCTGCAAAATTAGAAAAATGCCGGATTTCTGAAAGCAATTATCGCCTGATTACCTGTACCCCTCCAAACACCACATCCACTTTGATATTGATGGATGAGGTATCGGGTGACCAATCATCACTCTCATAGACACTGTTCCCGAACACCGCAGTATTTCCACCGGGAAGCTCGGCCCCTGCGAAAACGGCATCGGCAGTGATCTTTACGGGCTTGTCCCTGGGAATGATGATCTGTGTACCCCCGAAGACGGTGCTGATCTTGGCATGAAAGTTACCCTTGTCAAGATTCACATTGGTAAAGTCATACACGCCTTTGGCAAAAAGCACCGTGTACTCTTTGCCCGATTCAGGATTGTCATAAACCCTTTCACTAAAGACGGTTTCCTCGGGATCGAAATGATGCGAAGGGATCAGCACCTTTCCAAAAAGGACCTTGATCCCCAGAAGAATTAGAAATATTCCCACCAGTACTTTGAATACGGGGAAATCCACATTGAAAACCACCTTGATGATGAGTGCGATACCCAGCAGAAGCAGAAACGCACCCCAGAATAATCCAGTTCCCATTTTCATTGGTTTAAATTTATTAATAATAATCAGTTTCTTATGCAATATTAAGGCGACAATCCCGCCTGGAGAACAACAAATCGGCAAACAGTCGCCAATTGTCGGTGAATGGTCTTTTTTCTACCTTTGCCCCCATGGAATCCCGGAAACTTTACATAGAAACCTATGGCTGCCAGATGAATGTGGTGGACAGCGAAGTGGTTGCGGCCATTCTCCTTCAACACAATTACCAGCTCACTGAAGAGGTGAATGAGGCTGATCTTGTGCTGATCAACACCTGCTCAATCAGGGAGAATGCCGAACAGCGTGTCAGGACACGGCTCAGGGATTTCGGGAAGATCAAACAACAAAATAGCAGGGTGTCGGTGGGGATCATCGGCTGCATGGCAGAAAGGTTAAAGGAACAGCTCCTGGAGGAGGAGACCATGGTGGACCTGGTGGTGGGACCCGATGCATACCGCGATCTGCCTGCCCTGCTTCAGGAAGTGGAGAGCGGACAGAAAGGGATCAATACAATATTGTCCCTGGAGGAGACCTACGGGGATATCCGGCCGGTGAGGATGGACCGGAACAATGTCACCTCTTTCGTGGCCATCATGCGGGGATGTGATAACCATTGCGCCTATTGTGTGGTTCCCGGGACCCGGGGGAGGGAACGGAGCCGTGATCCCGAGACCATCCTCAGGGAAACCCGGGATCTTTTCGATAATGGGTACCGGGAGGTAACCCTCCTTGGACAGAATGTGAATTCTTATCAATGGGAGAACGGAAAGCAAAATATGACCTTTGAGAAGCTCCTTGAAGAGGTGGCCGGGATCGATCCGCGCTTAAGGGTGCGGTTTGCCACCTCCCACCCGAAAGACTTGCCGGACAGCCTTTTAGAAGTGGTTTCCCGCTTTCCAAACCTTTGCAGGGCCATCCACCTGCCGGTGCAGTCGGGCAGCACCTCCGTGCTGGAAAGGATGAAGCGCAGGTATACCAGGGAACACTATATGGAAAGGATCTCGGCCATAAAAAAATATATTCCGGGGGCTTCCATCTCTACTGACCTTATCGCCGGTTTCTGCGGCGAGACAGAGGAGGAACACCAGCAGACGCTCAGTCTGATGGAGTGGGTGGGGTACGATTTCGCCTATATGTTCAAATACAGCCAGCGGCCTGATACATTTGCTGCGCTCAGGTACAGTGATGATGTACCGGAGAGGGTCAAGGGGGAGCGACTGACCGAGATCATTGAGTTACAAATGAAACTCTCACTTGAAAGCAAACAACGGGATGTGGGGCAGACATTTGAGGTGCTGGTGGAAGGGACCTCAAAGAAATCGGAAAATCAACTTTTTGGCCGGACATCACAGAACAAGGTGGTGGTTTTTCCGAAAGGATCTTTCAGTCCGGGCGATTATGCCCATGTCCGCATTACCGGTTGTACCTCTGCCACGCTGATCGGGATTGCCTGATTCCCTTAATCAAGCACCATAAGGACCCTCTCGCTGGCATTTTCACATCTGCAGAAAGTCAGGTTGCCCTCAAGTTCCAGCAACAGGACCAACTCCCTGACATCGTCGTTCACGTTGCACAGTTTAAACTGGCTGTCATGCAGAAGGGCCCACCGGGTCATCTCCTGGAGCACCTCGAATCCGGCGGTATCTATAAAATGAATGCCCTCCAGGTTGAAAATAACGGAAATCCCCTGCTCTTTAAGGAGATCCTGGAGTTGTTCCCTGACCAGGCCCGAGAAGAGGGTGTTTAACCTCTTTCCCTGCGAGAGTTCAACCATGCACTGGTTTCCGTCTCTTGAAATCTTTAGCATATCTATGGGTCACAAAAATCAGCAACAAAGTAAATGCATAAATCAATACCCTGTACGGAATCCTGTTGATTTTTTCTCAAAAAAATTGTCCGTTTTCAAGAGGTCAGGGAGCCGTCATTACACCTTTTCCGGAAGGTCGTAGGGTGACCGGTATGCTTTGGTCAGATAGGTGTCAGCTTCCGGATCCCCCGTGAAGGTCTCTGTGAGCGGATCGAATTGCAGAGATCTCTTTAACCTGCAGGCGATGTTCCCAAGATGACAAAGGGATGTGGAGAGATGGCCCTCCAGGATATCGGCATTAAGATCCTCCCATTTCCTGGACCTGACACTGCGGATGAAATTGGTAAAATGATTGACCACCGCATCCCTGCTACCGGGATCGTCGTTATCAAACCTGGGGCCCTCCGTTTCCTCATAATCCGAGAAGCCGCTGGGCGTAATCTGGATATCACTATAATGGGTCTGACAGACCCCTTCATCCTCACTGGCCATGTTCATCCATCCCTTGGAACCGAAAATCAGGTTCCCGATCCTGACATCCCCTTCGGAGTTGGTGCCCAATCCCCTTACTTCGAATTGAAGGATCCGGCCATCATCATATTCAAACTCCAGGTGCTGGATATTCGGGGTCTCCTGGTCGCTATCCCATACAAAATAATTACCGATCCCCTGGATCCTTACAGGATGACTCATCTTGCGAAGGGCCCACCTGCCAATATCCGCCTGGTGAATGCCCTGGTTTCCAAGGTCACCGTTCCCCGTATCCCAGAACCAGTGCCATTTATAATGGAACCTGTTTTCATTGAAAGGCCTGTAGGGTGCCGGCCCGAGGTATGCATCCCAGTTGACCCCGCCGGGAACCGGGCTGTCCTTCACGTGCCCGATGCTGCCCCGGGGCTTCAGGCACAATCCCCTGGCCATAAAGATCTCACCCAGTCCGCCCTGCTTCAGGAAATCCATGGCCTGAATTGTCCCCCAATTGCTTCTTGCCTGGGTTCCTGTCTGCACCACCCGGCCATATTTCCGTGCGGCCTCTACCATTTTCCTGCCTTCAAGGATGGTATGCGAAACCGGTTTCTCCACGTAGACATCCTTCCCGGCCTGGCAGGCCCAGATGGTTTGTAGTGCATGCCAGTGGTTGGGGGTTGCAATGGATACTGCGTCGATATCCTTATCTTCCAGCACTTTCCGGTATTCTGTTTCGGTGGATGGCCTGGTCCCCGTCAGTTTTTCCACTTCGGCCACTGCCGCCGGAAGCAACCTGGGATCAAGATCACACAGGGTGGCTATCCTCACATCGGGGATCTCGGCCAGTGCACGGATATGATCCCTGCCCCTGCTGCGGATCCCAATTACCGCTACATTCACAGTATTCCCCGGGCTCGGTTGCCTTGAAGTGCGGGCAATGAAAGGGCTGCTTACCAGGGTTCCGGCAGTGGCAGCTCCTGACCTTTTTAAAAATAATCTTCTGTCCAGATGTTCCATATGTACATTTTTTTATGGTAAATCACTTCACCGGTTCAGGTGTTTACCCTGGCAACCGGTAGCTGTGCTTGGCGTTTTCCGAATATATTTTCTTCAGTACCTCAACCGGAAGGTCCAATCCCCGGTAGTACACTACCATATCGTCCTGCACAAGGGTGTCCCCTGTGGTGAAATATTCCCAGTCATCCCGGTAGGTCCCATCCATGATCTCCTGCATCCGGGCCATGCTCTCCCCGGGCTGATCACTGTTCCTCACGGCAATATCGGTTCCGTAAAGCAGCCTGTCCTGGTACCTGATGATAAAATCCCTGACCTTATCCCTGTCCTGTACCTTAAAATGGCAGATGCGTGCCGCCATATCCAGTGAAAAGTTGGGATATTTTTCCAGCCGTTTCGCCTGCTCATCCACGTCATATTCCAGGCTTCCCAGGTGACAACCCACTACCCGCAGGCCGGGGTGTTTCTCCAGCAGGTGATCCCGCGCGGCCATAAGGGTCCCGTGGGAGGGCCCCTCCGGGTGAAGGTACATATGGTACTGGGGGTTTTCTGCAAAATAGCTGCTATCCCCCCTGACGGTCATTTTCTCCAGGGGAAGCCAGCAGTTCACGGGCTCCCCCACATGGGTCACAAGGGTTTTATCCCTGGACTCAATATAATCCCAGATGGGGTCAAACCTCTCATCGTCGATCATGATGTAGCTGCTGTCCGTGTCCAGGAAGGTCATTCCCACATCCTTCCAAACCTTTACGCCCATGGCTCCCCGGTCAAAGCTCTCCCCGAGCCATTCAATGGTTCGCTCCTCCCATCCTGGCGCTCCGAATCCGTCCATGCTGAATGTAGTGGCAAAGGCCACTGACCCGGGATGCGCGGCGTGGAGTTCACTGGCATAGTTAAACTCCTCCTCGATGAGGGCTTGACCGACCGAACGGGTAACAAGGGATATGAGGCCGAAATGATTTGCCTCCAGAAGTTCCACAAAGGAGTCATCCGAAGTTTCAAGATGCGCATGTGCATCAATTTTGGGGAACGACTCAAAATCTGGGCGTTGGGAGCAACCTGCCACCAGCAGGGCACAGAGGATCACGAAATTTCTCATCTTACCGGAATATGCATGAATACCTTATCCTTCCAAGGTACAATATATTCATAAAATCTGAAGCCCTGGGCCCCAATTCCGGGAAGATTACACGGGTTCGGCAGGTTTGCCCTACAGGGTGACCCTTAAATACAATTCCTTCAGCTGTGCTTCCGAGATGGTGGAGGGCGTATCGATCATCACATCGCGGCCCGCATTGTTTTTGGGAAATGCGATCACATCCCTGATGGAATCGATCCCCGCGAACATGGCCACCCAACGGTCGAATCCAAAGGCGATTCCCCCGTGAGGCGGTGCCCCGTAGCGAAAGGCACTCATGAGAAACCCAAATTGTTTGCGGGCCTCTTCTTCGGTGAATCCCAGCTTATCGAACATCAGCTTCTGCAGTCCCTCATCATGGATCCTGATGGAGCCGCCACCGATCTCCACTCCGTTGATCACCAGGTCATAGGCTTTTGCCCTGACCTTACCCGGATCTGTCCGCAACAGTTCAATGTCAGTTTCGTGCGGGCTGGTGAATGGATGGTGCATGGCATGGAAACGGCTGGTCTCCTCGTCCCATTCCAGCAAAGGAAAATCCACCACCCAGAGCGGGATGAAGGTGTCGGGGTCACGCAACCCCAACCGGGTCCCCATCTCGAGCCTGAGTTCACTGAGTGCTTTCAGGGTCAGTGCACGCTCCCCTGCCAGCACCAGCATCAGGTCTCCTGGCTTTGCACCCAGCATCTGTGCCCACTCCTTCAGTGCAGCCTCATCAAAGAATTTATCCACAGATGACTTCAGGGTGCCATCTTCCTGCAGCCTGGCATAGACGAGGCCCTTCATCCCCAGCTGGGGACGCTTCACAAAATCGGTCAGGTCATCCAGTTGTTTCCTGCTGTACCCTGCACATCCCGGGGCACAGATAGCCCCCACATATTCCACCGAATCAAAGACCTGGAACCCCTTCTGCTGAACCATTTTTGTCATTTCACTAATCTCCAGACCGAACCGGAGATCTGGTTTGTCATTTCCAAAACGGGCCATGGCCTCATCATAGGCCATCTTTGGAAACGCTCCTTCAATCTCCACCCCTTTGATGGTGCGGAAGAGGTGCTTGGCCAGCCCCTCGAAGGCTTCCAGCAGGTCATCCCGGTCCACAAAGGACATTTCACAGTCGATCTGGGTAAATTCGGGTTGACGGTCGGCCCTCAGGTCCTCATCCCTGAAACATTTCACGATCTGGAAGTATTTGTCAAATCCTGCCACCATCAGCAGTTGTTTGAAGGTCTGGGGCGACTGCGGCAACGCATAGAATTCCCCCGGGTTCATCCGGGAAGGGACCACGAAATCCCTGGCACCTTCCGGCGTTGATTTGATCAGAACCGGGGTCTCCACCTCCAGGAATCCCTCCTGGCTCAAATATTTCCTTACCTCCATGGCCATCTGGTGGCGTAGCTGGAGATTTTTTCTCACAGGGCTCCTTCTCAGGTCCAGGTAGCGGTATTTCATCCGGATGTCATCTCCCCCGTCGGATTTGTCCTCAATGGTAAAAGGGGGCACAATGGACCGGCTCAGGATATCCAGTTTCTCCACCAGGATCTCGATCTCCCCGGTAGCCATCTGGGGATTCTTGTTGCTTCTTTCGGCCACGGTACCCTCGCCCCGGATTACAAATTCCCGGCCCAGTTTCCGCGCCGTTTCGCAAAGGGCCGGATTGGTTTCCATATTAAATACAAGCTGCGTGATCCCGTACCGGTCACGAAGATCCAAGAAAGTCATTCCACCAAGATCCCTGGATTTCTGGACCCAACCGGAAAGAATCACCCTTTCCCCAACATTTGCGAGGCTCAATTGTCCGCAATTATGTGTTCTGTACATTTTACGCTATTTTATGTGAGATGCCCTTTAGATTGTTATTTTTGTAACACAATACCTTGCAAATTTAGTAACTTTTAAAGAGCAAGTGTAAAAAAATGAGACCCGCATGACATATCCGATTTTCTCTGACGAGTACTTTATGAATGAGGCGCTTAAGGAGGCTCAGAGGGCTATTGAATCGGATGAGGTTCCTGTGGGTGCGGTCATTGTGAACCAGAACCGAATCATTGCGCGCGCCCACAACATGTCCAGGCAACTGAATGATGTCACTGCACACGCCGAAATGATCGCCATCACTTCCGCATCAAATTTCCTGGGGGCAAAATACCTGTTGGATTGTACCCTGTATGTCACACTGGAACCCTGCATCATGTGTGCGGCAGCCCTGAAATGGGCCCAGCTGGACAGGATCGTTTACGGCGCAGCTGACCCCCGTGAAGGGTTCTCCGTGCTTGACCGGCCCCTCCTGCACAAAAAAACCGAGGTGGTGCGGGGGATCCTGGAGGATCCTTCCTCCACCTTGCTGAAACAGTTTTTCATGACCCGCAGGGATATTCAGAATTAAATCCTTACCGAACGGGATTTGTTCTAAAACCGGCCCTTCCCAGCTCTTTCCAGAATCCGGGATATGACTTGGTCACCACCAGGGGATCCTCAATGGTGATATGGCCCATGGGAATGGCCAGGGGTGCGAAGGCCATTGCCATCCGGTGATCGTGGTAGGTTTGAATGACCGGATCTGATTCACATTTGCACCGGATCCCCTCCCATGCGATCCAGGCACCGCCAGGTTCGGATTCCAACTGGAATCCCGCTTTCCCCAGCTCTTTTTCAAGGGCAGCAATGCGATCGGTCTCCTTGATGCGCAGGGTACGGGTGCCGGTGAACCGGAAGGGGACATCCATCGCGCAAAGGGTTACCGCCATGGTCTGCACCAGGTCGGGGCAACCCGTAAAATCATATTCCATATGCGCAGGCTTCGGGTTGCTTCCCGAATTAAGTGTAACCCCTTCCCTGCTGAAAGTACTCACCACCCCCAGCTCTTCAAACAGTCCTGCAACGACCGCATCCCCCTGAAGGCTGTTCCCTGTAAGATTGGGTAAAAGAATTTTTGATCCCGGTAACAATGCTGCCACCTGGTACCAGTATGAGGCCCCGCTCCAGTCCGATTCCACCGCGAACCGCTCCACCCTGTAGGATTGCCTGGGTATCACGATCTGCCGGCCGTCAAAGGTGGCCGCCACCCCGCATTGATTCATCAGCGCCACGGTCATCCCAATGTATGAACCCGACACCACCGATCCGGAAAGGGAGATGCTCAGCCCCTCCTTCAACAGCGGGCCAATCATCATCAAAGCACTGATGAACTGACTGCTGATCCCCCCTTCTACGTGAATGCTCCCCCCGGTGATCGGTTTTCCGCATATCCTTAACGGGGGGCACCCCTCCCTTTCCAGATACTCAATCTCGCCCCCCAGCTCCCGAAGGGCCTCAACCAGCGGGCCGATGGGCCGCTCCTTCATCCGGGCAGAACCGGTTAAAACCACCTCTCCGGGTCTGATGGAGAAAAGGGCTGTCAGAAAACGCATGGCAGTACCTGCATGACCCACATCCTTTACGGAGGAGGGATCCTCCAGTGCCTTAATGAGATTTTTGGTGTCATCGCTATCAGAGAGATGATCAAGCTGTACCCGGGAATTGGCCAGTGAACGGATGACAAGCATCCTGTTGGTGATGCTTTTAGAGGATGGAATATATATTGTATCTTGTATGGGTTTTAAAGGCCCGGAGATGATATATTTCATGGTTCAAAGATAATAATTAGCCTATATTCGCCCTGAAAATTAAAAGCAACGGTTTCTTTACCATGATTAAGATTGATTTTGAAGATACGAAGACCGCCTTCAGCATTAAGACAGACAGGGACCTCCGACGGGCCTATATCCTATTCAAGCTGATCTCATACTCCTGGCTTGTCAAGTTCGGGAACCCGGTGATCAGGGTTTTTTCAGCCCTGAGGATCCCCATCGGCTGGATCGTAAAACCGACGGCATTCAAGCATTTTGTGGGTGGGGAAACCCTGGAGGCGTGTCAGCCTGCAGTGGAAAAACTCCAGTCAGCCAATGTCCACTCCATCCTCGACTATTCCGTGGAAGGAAAGGAGAGCGAGAAAGCAATCAACGCAGCGCTCCAGGAGACATTGAGGGCCGTAAAAAATGCTGGCAACAACCCGGACATTCCCTTTGCCGTCTTTAAACCCACCGCATTTGGCAACCGCAGGGCGCTGGAGATCCTGAGCGGGGCCTCGCTCCCTGACCGGGAGGTGATCAGGGAGGGTGAAAAATTCAGGGAAAGAATCGAACAGCTGTGCCAGACAGCTTTTGACAATGACACCCCCATCATGATCGATGCGGAGGATACCTTTTATCAGCACTTCATCGACCAGGTGGTGAAAGATATGATGAAGAAATATAATTATAAGAGGGCCATCGTTTTCAATACTTACCAGATGTACCGGCACGACCGCATCGGGTTACTGGAAGAGGATATCAGGAGCGCCAGGGAGGAACGCTATTTCCTGGGCGCTAAATTTGTTCGGGGGGCTTATATGGAAAGGGAGAGGGAACGTGCCAGGAAACTCAGGTACCTGGATCCCATCCAACCTGACAAGGAGAGCACGGACAGGGATTTTAACCTGGCACTCAAGATCTCCATGGATAATATCGACATGGTTTCTATCTTCAACGGAACCCATAACGAGTATAGCAGCATCTACCTTGCAGAGCTGATGCAGGAACGGAATATTGAACCGGGGGACCAACGGATCTGGTTCTCCCAGCTATATGGAATGAGTGAACACATAAGTTTCAACCTGGCCGCAGCCGGTTATAATGTGGCCAAATATATGCCATACGGTCCAGTCAGATTTGTCTTACCCTACCTGCTGCGGAGGGTGGAGGAAAATACTTCGGTAAAGGGACAAACCGGAAGGGAACTCATGCTCATCAGTAAAGAACGCCAAAGAAGGAAGTCCAATGCAAGTTGACAATCAGCGCAATACCTACCGCATCTGGCTGAGCAGGCTGGTAATGACCATTGTTTTCACCCTGATCATCATCGTGATCATATTCCTTCCCTGGCTGGATGATCCGGAATCCAGGATCAGCAAATACCACCTGATCATCCTGATCGCTTTCGTTTACATTGTCCTGAACCTTTACAATTACCTGAAGCGGCCCTATTTTGTCTCATACAGCGACCATGGCGACAGGATCGTCATGCGGTATTATCCCCTGAGCCTTTTTACCAGCAGGAAACATTCCATCGAAATCCCCAAACACCAGCTGGTCAGGTTCGAAATCAAGGAGTTCCTGTTCGGCACACAACAGAAAATCACCCTTTACCAGAATTTCAGGAACAAGGTGGCAAAATACCCGACCATCAGCCTCTCTGCAGTGGATAAGGAGGACCGGGAGAGGATCATCAAGTCGCTCGGCAAATACGCCACCGCCTGAGTTTTCTGAAGCATCTCCGGTGGTCCTTGGAATGAATTAATTTCTGCTAACTTTATTGGTCTGTTGCATGGGGAAATCCATGAAAGGAAGCTCCATGCATGAAAGGTTCAGTCTCCTATGGGTTCGCAAAAGAATGTAATTATCATAGGTGCCGGCATTGGAGGCATATCGACTGCTGGATATCTTGCCAGCAAAGGTTATCATGTGACCATTTTTGAAAAAAATGCATTTCCCGGCGGAAGGTGTGGAAGATATGTGAAAGATGGGCACCGGTTTGATATCGGGGCCACCTTTCTGATGATGCCGGGGGTCTATAAGGAGACATTCTCGGCCGTGGGAAAAAGCCTGACCGAAGAGTTGACCCTGTACCGGATCGATCCTGTATATAAAATCAAATTTCCGGATAAGAAGGAGATCCTGTTTACATCGGACCTTGCAAGGATGCAGGAACAATTTGAATCCCTGGAAAAGGGAAGTTATGCCAGGTTCCTGAAATTAATGGGCAAGGGATTTAATATCTATGAAAAGTCCATGCGGCTCATCGATCGAAATTATTTTAAATTCCTCGATCTATCCCTATTAAAATATCCTTTTCTCCTTTTGAGGTACAAGGCATTTCATAACCACTATAAATACGTCAGCCGGTTTTTTAAAAGCGAGAAACTGCGGGCCCTTTTCACTTTTCAGAATCTTTACCTCGGGCAAAATCCATTTACCGCTTCGGGGATGTATCTCTTCCTGCCCTTCATGGAACTTGCTGACGGGGTTTACTTTCCAAAAGGCGGAATGCATGAAATTGCTGAAAGTTTGCTTGCGGTGGCAAAGGAAAACGGAGTGAAACTTCACTTAAACTCACCGGTTTCCAGGATTGAAGTGAATCAGCACAGGGCCACGGGGGTGGTCCTGAATGACGGATCATTCCATCCTGCCGATCTAATCGTATCCAATGCGGATCTGCCCTATGTATACAACCACCTGTTGCCTTCAAGCAGGAAAGCAGGAAGGCTCAACAAACTGAAATACTCCTGCTCGGCCGTGGTATTTCACTGGGGGGTCGACAGGGTCTATCCGCAGCTTGAGCAGCACACCGTAATGGTGTCGGGTGCGCACAGGGAGAGCTGCCGAACCATTTTCAGGGATCATTCCTTTGCCGAAGAACCCTCCATCTATGTGCATTCCCCGGTCAGGTCAGATAAAACGGCAGCCCCTGAGAACCAGGACTCTATCACCGCCATTGTCCACACCTCCAATATTGGGGATGGCGTCCAACCCGATTGGGAGGATATGAAGAAGCGGGCCCGGAAAGCCATTCTGAAAAGATTTGAAGAGGAAGGATTAAGTGATTTTGAGAAACACATAAAATTTGAGATCTGCTTTACCCCTTCCTCATGGAAATCGGAATTTAACCTGACCAGGGGCGGTACTTTCGGCAGTTTGGCACATAATTTACTCCAGATGGGATTTTTACGCCCGGGGAACCATCATAAAAAGTACAGGAATTTATATTTTGCAGGAGGAAGTACGCAACCCGGGAGCGGAATGCCGCTTTCATTGATTTCGGCAAAACTGGTTTCGGAACGAATCGAAAAAACATACAGGAATAGGTAAAAAGTGAGATGGGTACAGAAATAGATAAAATCATTCATAGCATCGCTTTTGAAAATATTGAAAAGCATCCCAATATCCTGATTGCTGCCAGGTTCTGGGATGACAGGAGATACAATGCCGCAAAGGTTTGCTACCGGTTTATGCGCATGATCGATGATCACATCGACGACCGGAGGGCCCAGGATAAAGAGATCGGCTGCCTGGAAAAAGAGGAGCTGAGCGAGAAAGTAAACAACTGGATCGATTGCCTGGACAGGGCCCATGAAAATGATCCGTTTTATCTTGAATTGACTGAAACCGTATCCAGGTTCAACATCCCGCTGCAACTTTTTCACAATTTTGCAAAGTCCATGCTCTATGACATCGACCACAACGGCTTCCCCACCCTGAACGATTTCCTTGAGTACGCGGAAGGAGCCTCGGTGGCCCCGGCATCCATATTTGTACATCTGTGCCTTTTATCCGAGGAAAATAACCGGTTCGTCAATGCTGGCTTTGATGTGATAAAACTGGCCCGGCCCTGTGCCATCTTCAGTTATCTTGTGCATATCATCCGCGATTTCCAGGAGGATCAGTTGAATAACCTGAATTATTTTGCCGATGACATCCTTGCACGAAATAATCTCCTTCCTTCCGATTTAAAGGAAATTGCTCACGGGGGAGCTGTGACTGATTCGTTCCGCCACATGATGCAGGAGTATTATGACCAGGCCCGCGATTACGGGGTGCAGACAATGAATATCCTGCAAGAGCTGCAAACCAAAGTGAGCGGCCGGTATCTTTTCAGTCTTCACATCATCTATAACCTCTATAAAATGGTGTTTGACCGCATTGATATCAGGCATGGCCACTTCACCACCAGGGAGCTGAACCCCACATCCCTGGAGATCAGGGAGAAGGTGCTGGAAGTGGCCTCAGGATGGCAGGGCTGATCCCCGGATTTCTATTATTTTTTCCTTTGGGCTTCGATATATGCCACTGACAGCACATCAACGCTGAAAAGTGGATGCTTCACCATGACCCGACGGAGCTAAAATACAGGATCGCCCTGACCATGGCCCCGGATATTGGACCCGTCACTGCCGGAAAGCTGATCGGAAAGCTGGGATCTGCCCGGGCGGTCTTTATGCAGCATAGGGAAATCCTGGAAGGGATCCGGGGCATCGGGCCCCGGCTCTCCGCCTCCATCAAAACACCTGCCCTGCTGATGCAGGCAGAAAGGGAAATTGAATTCCTGGAAAAACACCATGTGTCGGCACTCCGGATTGAAGATCCTGAATACCCCGGGCACCTTAAACAGTGTGCCGATGCTCCTATCCTGCTCTATACAAGAGGAGACCGCGGATTGCATTGCCGGCACAGCCTTAGTGTGGTGGGGACCCGCAGGGCCACTTCCTATGGCAGGGATGTATGCAGGGAGATCATCAAAGGGCTTTCAGAGAAGGTGGAGGACCTTGTCATTGTCAGTGGCCTGGCATACGGGATCGATGTGATCGCCCACAGGGCAGCCCTTGAATTTGGACTGCCCACCGTGGCTGTGCTAGGCCATGGCCTCGCAACCATTTACCCCCACGCACATCGGGAGATGGCAAAAAAAATCATTGATGGGGGGGCCCTGGTAACCGATTTTCATTCAAAGACGGGTCCCGAACGCAACAATTTCCTTCGCCGCAACAGGATCATAGCGGGATTGTCCCAGGCCACCCTGGTCATCGAATCGGCTGAAACGGGAGGGGCACTGATTACGGCAGACCTGGCCGATTCTTATCACCGGGACGTACTTGCCGTACCGGGAAGGGTCAGTGATACACGATCCAGGGGATGCAACGGCCTGATTAAAAACAACCAGGCCGTTCTGGTGGAATCCTCCGACGATGTGATCCGCCAGTTAAACTGGGAGGGGCGTGTAGAAGTGGTGAAACCAAAAACCATCCCCCCACTATTTCCATCTGAAGAGGAGCAACGGATCCTCCTGCAGATCGGCGAGAATCCCGGCATTGATCCGGGAGGGCTCACCGGCACAACCGGGATCCCCATCCACAGGATCCTCTCCCTTCTCACCGAGATGGAACTCAGGCAGTGGATCTCCGTGGAACCAGGGAACCGCTACTACACCAGAATCTCCATTTCATGAATCCCAGGGGCTGCATCCGAACTGCTATTTGACACTGTTTAATGACATATGCCGGGTATGCCCTTTATCATACCGGACTCTCCATAATAGTTTTAGTTTTACGTTCAGTTGAACCCATAAAAAACCAGTATGGATCCAAAAGTTGAAAAATTCATGTCCCGGATCAAGGCCAAGAATCCGGCAGAAGCGGAATTTCACCAGGCCGTGCACGAGGTAGCCGAATCACTGATCCCTTTCATTGAAGAGAATCCAAGATACAAACATGCCAGGGTACTGGAGCGGATCGCAGAACCTGAGCGGGTGATCCTGTTCAGGGTGCCCTGGATCAATGATAAAGGGGAGGTGGAGATCAACAGGGGGTACAGGATTGAAATGAATTCGGCCATTGGGCCATACAAAGGAGGCCTTCGATTTCACCCCACGGTGAACCTGGGCATTTTAAAATTCCTGGCATTCGAGCAGGTATTCAAGAACAGCCTCACCACCCTTCCCATGGGAGGGGGAAAGGGAGGTTCAGATTTTGATCCCAAAGGGAAATCCGACAACGAGGTGATGCGCTTCTGCCAGAGCTTCATGACTGAACTGTGCCGGCACATCGGGCCGGATACCGATGTTCCCGCCGGTGATATCGGGGTTGGAGGTCGTGAAATCGGATATCTTTTCGGACAGTACAAAAGGATCAAGAATGAATTTACCGGTGTCCTCACCGGGAAGGGCCTTCAGTGGGGAGGCAGCCTGATCCGTCCGGAAGCAACCGGTTACGGGGCTGTGTACTTTGCAGAGGAGATGCTGAACTCCCGGGGAGATTCCCTGAAGGGGAAGGTGGCTGCAGTTTCGGGATCCGGGAATGTGGCACAATTTACGGTCCAGAAGCTCACCGAGATGGGGGGGAAAGCGCTTACCATGTCCGATTCAGCAGGCTGCATCTATGATCCGGAAGGAATTGATGCGGAAAAACTTGCCTGGATCATGGAACTTAAAAATATCCGCCGGGGAAGGATCAAAGAATACGCGGAAAAATTTGGCTGTGAATATTTTGAAGGGAAACGTCCCTGGCATGTGAAATGCGATGTGGCTTTCCCATCCGCTACCGAGAATGAGATCCGGAAGGAGGATGCTGAAACACTCATCAAGAACGGATGCAAGGTGATCAGCGAGGGAGCCAATATGCCATCCACACCGGATGCCATCGAGGTATACCTTCGATCCAGGATCCTCTACGGACCCGGGAAAGCGGCCAATGCAGGAGGGGTGGCTGTATCTGGACTGGAAATGACCCAGAACAGCATGCGCCTGCCATGGTCCAGGGAGGAGGTGGACAGCCGCCTGCATACCATCATGAAAAATATCCACCAGACATGCGTGGATTATGGTTCGGAAACGGACGGATATGTAAATTATGTGAACGGGGCCAACATCGGTGGATTCGTGAAGGTGGCAGATGCAATGCTTGCACAGGGGGTGGTTTAGGCATTAAGCCTTGAAAAACTGGATGTCGGGATCTCAAATCAGAGGGTGGTTTAAAATATGCGGAAGTAAGTTGTAAGTTTATACCCGCATAAAAAGAGATGTACACCGATTCACATAGCCACCTTTACCTGGATGCATTTTCCGATGACCGGGATGCCATGGTTAGAAGGGCACTGGATGCGGGAGTCTCCCGCATGTTCCTGCCCAATATCGACAGCACCACCATTAAACCCATGTTCCGCATGCGGGATCAATACCCGGGGAGCTGCTTCCCGATGATGGGGCTTCATCCCACCTCGGTCAAGCAAAATTATCAGGAAGAGCTGAGAACCATTGAAAAGCATCTTGATCCTCGGGAAATCATCGCCATTGGGGAGACAGGAATAGATCTCTATTGGGATAAAACCTTCCTGAGGGAACAGGAAGAGGTTTTCAAAGTACAGATCCAATGGGCAAAGGAGATGAAACTTCCGCTGGTGATCCATGCAAGGGATTCGTTCCGGGAAATTTTCCGGGCAATGGATGAGGCCGGTACCATCGGATTGAGGGGGGTGTTCCACAGTTTTACGGGCTCACACGCAGAGCTGGAAAAAGCCCTTTCCTACGGTTTTATGATCGGGATCAACGGCATCGTCACTTTTAAGAACTCCACCCTGGGGGAGGTCGCGGGGTCGATTCCCCTGGACCGCCTATTGCTGGAGACCGATGCACCTTTCCTGGCGCCAGTTCCTTACCGGGGCAAAAGAAATGAGAGCAGTTATCTGGTGGAGGTTGCGGCAAAAATGGCAGATTTTCATAACTTGAACAAAGAAGAGCTGGGGAGAATTACCTCGCGCAACGCGGATCTCCTGTTTCAAATTCAGCCACCTCATGGAACCTGAAAACACCTCCATATTAATAATATATACCGGTGGCACCATCGGAATGATTGAAGATCCCGTGAAAGGATTGTTGAAACCTTTCAACTTTAAGAAGATCCTGACCCAGATCCCCGAGATCAAGGGATTCGGTTACCATCTTGAGTCCATCAGCTTTGAGCCCCCCATCGATTCGTCCAATATCGACATCTCCACCTGGATCCGCATCGCGGAGATCATTGAGGAGAATTACCATCTGTTTGATGGATTTGTGGTACTCCATGGAACCGACACCATGGCCTACTCGGCTTCAGCCCTGAGTTTTATGCTTGAAACACTGGACAAACCTGTCATTTTCACCGGGGCTCAGCTGCCCATCGGAGCCCTGAGAACCGACGGCAAGGAAAACCTGATCACCTCCATTGTCATTGCCGGAGCCAGGGAGTATGGTCTGCCCGTGGTTCCTGAAGTATGTATCTATTTTGAGAGCAAGCTCTCCCGGGGGAACCGGACCACCAAGGTGAGCGCAGAACATTTCAATGCATTTCAATCAGCCAATTATCCATACCTGGCCATCGCAGGGGTGCATCTTGTCTATCACCGGGAAAATGTGTGGCAACCTGGCAAATTCAGGGAGCTGGTGGTTCACAAGAAGCTCAACAACCACATTGCCATCATGAAACTTTTTCCCGGCCTGACCCCCGAATATATGGATGCGGTAATGGGTTACAGGGATCTGAAGGCCCTGATCCTGGAGACTTATGGAGCCGGCAATGCCCCCACCGGCAAATGGTTCATGGAGAGGATCAAAAAAGCGGTGGACAGGGGAGTGATCATCCTGGATGTCACTCAGTGCATCAGGGGAAGCGTGGAAATGGGCAGGTATGAGACCAGCAGGCATCTTCTAAATGCCGGGGTGATAAGCGGTTATGATCTCACTACCGAAGCCGCTACCACAAAACTGATGGTCCTGCTGGCACAAAATCTGAAGGATGAAGAGGTTAAAATCCTTTTAAATACATCGCTTAAGGGAGAAATCACTCTGTCATGAGTGCTAGTTTTAATATTTTTTTGTATTTTTCGCCGCGAATTTCTCAATTGGGTATTTCGCTCTACCTGATGCAGGTGTGGTTCTTATAAAAATCTGGAGATAAGCGGGTTTGAAAGGAATAGTGAGGCCCGGGAAAGAGATTTGACAGTACGGAGAGGTGCAGGAGTGGCTGAACTGGCACGCCTGGAAAGCGTGTGTACCCCTAAAGGGTACCGAGGGTTCGAATCCCTCTCTCTCCGCAACGTTCCTGGGTAAAAATTAATATCTTAAACGATATTGGAGCGGGAAAATCAGAAGTTGACAATGAAGCAGGCTTTGAATAATCCTCTCCTTCGGCAACGTAGATTGGATTATATGTTTTAAATTGCATTAATCACGTTAAATAATAAAGTAAAACAAACAAACAACACCATGAAAAAATTATTTGCATTGATAGCCGTATTCGGGATGCTTTTTATGGGAGCATCTATCTTTGCACAGGATGAACCCACAGATTCTCCTGTGACAGAAGATGCCTCACAGGTTGCTGAAGAGCCTGTGGCTGCAGTTGTTCCTGCTGCCCAAGCACCGGTTACAGAAGATGGAGGTGGCCTCGCAGTACTGCATACCACCTTAAAAACCAAGTTCATTGAAGGTGGTGCAGGCTTTATGGGCACTGTGCTCCTGACACTGATCTTCGGTCTGGCACTGGCGTTTGAAAGGATCATTTACCTGAATATGGCAGCCACCAACACCGACAAGCTGCTGTCATCCGTGGAAGAAGCACTTAAGGATGGTGGAGTGGAAGCAGCCAAAGAAGTGTGCAGGAACACCCGTGGACCGGTAGCCAGTATTTTCTACCAGGGGCTTGACAGGGTGAATGAGGGAATTGATGTGGTCGAAAAGTCGGTTGTTTCTTATGGCAGTGTCCAGATGGGTCTCCTTGAAAAGAACCTCTCCTGGATCTCACTTTTCATTGCCATCGCTCCGATGCTTGGATTTATGGGTACAGTTATTGGTATGATCGATGCCTTTGACAAGATTCAGCAACAGGGAGATATTTCTCCAACCATTGTTGCCGGGGGTATTAAGATCGCTCTTATCACTACTGTATTCGGATTGGTAGTTGCCATTATCCTGCAGATTTTCTATAATTACCTGGTATCTCAGATTGACGGAATTGTCAATAAGATGGAGGATGCATCCATTTCACTGGTGGACCTTCTGGTAAAACATAATCTTAAAAAATAAGCAGCTATGGCTTTTTCCAAATTAACAAGGGTCTTACTGTATGTGATAGCAGGGATTTCCATTCTCGTGATCCTGTTCTTCTACGCCGGGCCCAAGACTGTCAATTATGATCAGCTTGAGATGCGAGTGGAAGAGGCACTTAATCCGGTAGATCTGACGCCGGCTGCCCCGTTGCCAGCAGTGGATACCACAACGCAGGATTCTGCATCAGTTGGGGAGGTAGCCGCTGTTGAGCCAGCCGACCAGGGTGGAACCGGACCTATGAGCTCCTCTGAACTGGCAATTGCTGCATCGACCATAAACCTGAAGGAACACCTTTCGGGCTGGGAATACCTGGTATGGTTTCGTACAGATATTGCTTTGGTTTGGGCATATGTGCTTATCATGATCACGCTTTTATCATCTATTGTGTTCCCGCTGATAAATGCTTTTTCAAACACGAGGCGCCTGATCAGGTTGGTGGCCGTGCTTGCAGGTTCTGCAGTACTGTTAGTGGTTGCATACCTTCTTTCTTCAGGCACTCCAATTGAGATCATTGGGTATACCGGAACTGATAACAGTGATCCCGGAACCCTTAAAATGATAGATACAGGGCTGTTTGTGACCTACATGATGTTTGGGGTTGCACTGGCTTCAATTATCTATGCCATTATCTCAAGGGCATTTAAGTAAGAATACATTTTGTAAAAAAACAGAAACCAATGGCAAGAGAAACACCGGAAGTCAATGGAGGATCACTGGCTGATATTGCCTTTCTCCTCTTGATATTCTTCCTGGTTACCACCACCATGGATATCGATACAGGAATCACCAGGCTTCTGCCTCCTGAACCTGAACCAGGCCAGGAGACAGATATCAGGGTGAATAAGCGCAACGTGCTGGTGGTACTGCTTAACCGCAGCGACCGGCTGATGGTTGGCGGTGAAGAGATGGACCGGCTGGAACTTAAAGCCAAGACCATTGAATTCTTTACCAACCCGCTTAACAACGAGGAACTCCCGGTAATGGAAGAGACCGAGGTGCAGTTCCCTCCGGGAAGTTCCCCATTATTGCCTGCCGATGGGATGTGGAGAGGCAAGGTGTCCAAAGGGGTCATCTCCCTTCAGAATGACCGTTCCACCACCTATGGAAAATACCTCCAGGTGCAGAACGAGCTGGTGGCAGCCGTGAACGAATTGAGAAATAATTTCTGTAACCTTTACTTTGATAAAGATTATGAGGAATTGAACACGGCCAACCCCATTGAGGAAGAGATCCAGAATGGAATTCGGGATATTTACAAAATGAATATTTCCGAATCGGAACCCAAAAACATAAAATAGGAGGACCCAGCTCATGTCGAAATTCAGAAGGAAAAAAGGGAAAGGTCTTCAGAGGATCAACACCGCTTCACTGCCTGACATTGTTTTCATGCTTCTATTCTTTTTCATGGTGTCGACTACAATGCGGGAAACAGAAGTTCAGGTCAGGGTTACAGTTCCTGAAGCCACAGAGGTGAAGAAACTGGAGAAAAAATCTCTCGTCAGTTACATCTACGTTGGCCGGCCCGTTGCACATGTGGCCAGGATGTACGGAACAGAGCCCCTGGTCCAGCTTAATGACAAGCTGGTGAGTGAGGAGGGTATCCCCTATGAATCCATACAGGATTTTGTACTGTTCGAGCGGGAAAAACTGCCCGAGTCGGATAAGAACAGAATGACCATGTCGCTGCGTATTGACCAGAATATTCCCATGGGTAAGGTGGACGATGTGAAGCAGGCACTCAGGCGTGCCAAAGCCTTGATCATTAATTACTCTGCCAGGAAAGAATACAGGGAGCAGGGGCGGCAAAGGTAACTGAAAAAATTATTTGTTTTACAGACAGGGCTCACCCCAGAGGTGGGCCCTGTTTTTTTATACGTATAATACGCCATAGATCTGATCGACCATATCCTGCAGGGTCTTCGGCTGGTCGAAGACGGCCCGTTTCTTTAGAAAACGCTCCGTGTGGTAAAACAGTTTCTCTTTATCAGATCCGGTGAAATCCTCAAGCCGGCTGTCAAAATAGAGTTCGCTGATGTTTTTGCCATACAGCTTTTTGATGGAATTCCCCAACCCGAACAACAGGTAATACTTGGATATGGGTTTTGCCGGATTTTCGTAGTCACAATAGATCTTATCCACGTAACTCCCGTTCTCATAAATGACCACTTCGCTCACAAATCCCTCATAGGTGTAAAAGATCCATTCACCGTGTCGCTGGCGGGTCTTCTTAAATCCCTGGTATTTGATGGTTCCGTCACTGTAGAGTTCCATTTCAGGCACATAGAATTTCCCGCTGGGAGCCTTAACTTTCCCGTTCACAAGGGTTCGGTCTTCGATCCCGAAATAGGTGAGGTATGGAATCTCTGCAATGATCTCCTCGGGACGTGTCAGATCTTCTATTTTTTCATAATTGGCCCCTGCAAAGACCTCCTCTGCATGTTCAATGAGCAGTTCCTGTTCATAAATTCCATCTTCAAATGCTTTCCGGTCGCGCAGTTTGGTGATCAACACCCCCATATCCACAACTGCACTTGCACTCAGGTCCGCGAGTCCCATTGAAGAAACGATCAACTCCTTTTCGTTCCTGTACATGCACGAATTAAGCTTGTCATGGTAAAGGATCCTGAGGTTCTTAAATTCCTTGAACCACCGCTGGCCCCTGATCTGCCCCCTGTCATTTCCATATAACAGTGTAATCCTGACATTTCGCTGATCTGCCTGGTTGAATCTCAGAAGGATACTTTCATGCAATTTGAGCACGGGTGAGAAGAATACAATTTCACCTGTAGCCTCGGAGATTAACCGGTCAATCTGGTAGGCATTGCCCACTGAGGACAAGAATTCAGCAGCCATTTGGATGTGTCATATGAATGGTTCTATTTCTGGGTACTGAAAATATGGAAAAAAGTCGCTGACTCTTTGAAGAAATATCAACACTCCTTTACTACGGTTTCAATTTACCCTCACTTTGAACCGGAACTTCCGGGTGAGGGACCCATTTCCACCCGGGTCCGGGGGAGGCACCCCGAATGATGTTCCTGCAGGAATTCGATTAGCTTTTCTCTCACATAAACCCTTAGATCCCATGATGTAGAAGAATTTGCCGCACTCATCAAGGCGCGAATCTCGATGGTGCGGTCAGTGGAATTGGTCACCTGCAAAACCCCTGTTTTGCCATCCCACAGGCTACTCTCTTCAAGAATCTTCATGAAAGCCCCCCTCACCTTCTCCACAGGAAGCTGGTAATCAGCATAAATAAAGACGGTTCCGAGGATATCGGCTGAATTACGGGTCCAGTTCTGAAACGGAGTTTCAATAAAATAGGTTGTGGGTACGATGAGCCTTCTTTTATCCCAGATCCTTACCACCACATAGGTAAGGGTGATCTCTTCGATCCAACCCCATTCGCCTTCCACGATCACCACATCTTCGATCCGGATGGGCTGGGTGAGTGCAATCTGGAAACCTGCCAGAATTGAGGAGAGCAGTTTTTGGGCCGCAAAGCCAATAATGATCCCCGCCACGCCTGCCGATGCAAACATACTGATCCCGATCCGCCGGATACTTTCAAAGGTCATCAATGCCAATGCCAGGGAGATCAGGATCACCATGAAAATAATAATCCTTTCAAGGACCCTGAACTGGGTGTACACTTTTCGTGCCTTCAGGTTATCCTTTTCTGAAATATCGTACTGGTTCAGGATCAGTTCCCGTGTGAGGTTAATGGAACGGATCAGGAGCCAGGTCACACAGAATATGATGGCTATGGTGATAAAATGGTTTACTGCTTCAGAGGTTTTCGCCTCAACGGTGAACAGCTCCTTGAGGATGATGAAGTCCACAAGAAGGATCACAGTCAGAATAGGGTTTCTGAATTTTCTCCATGCAAGCCAGAGGGTATTATCCTCTTTTTTCCGGTTGATCCTGCTAAAAAGCCTTGAAAGCAGAAGGTGCAAAAGAAGACTGGCAAGAATTACCACCGAAGCAATGATCCAGGGGGCAATGGCGGTATCCGATGTGAGTGTCCACTGGTCAAAAAAATGTTGGAATTTCTTTATCATTCGTTATGGATTATAATATTTGAACCATCCTGATCACAGCTCCTGCCACTGGATATCCGCTGGCTGATTTAATTAGCCAGAGAAAGCAGGACAAAAACCGCAGGTGCATTATGCATCCCGACGGCTGCCTCAGGGGAACCCGAAGCCCCACCACCAATCTCTGGTTGTTGATTTTCCGCAATTTTATTGAAATTGCAGTTGAATCCCCAGCAAAAACCTGAGGGGATCCTGTGGCGCCATCCGTATTGATTCAGCTCCTCCAATGGGTACATTATAATACTTGGAGTTCAGCAAATTGGTGATTTTCCCGAAACAATCCATGTCAAATCGCTCTCTCTCCACAATCACGTACCTTCCAGACAGATTGATGACTCCGTACGGATCACTTGACAACAGGTTCCCCGAAGCATCCCGAAGTGATCTGTGAAAGCTCTCCGAGCGGTATAAATAACCGATTGAGGCGCTGATCCTTTTAAAATTCAGATCCAGAACAGCCTTCACCGTATTCTGGGCTGCAAAGGGAATCTGCCTTCCGTCTATCTCGCCATCCACAAAAGTATAAGCAAGAAAAGAATTAATGGTGAATGACTTCCAGTTTTTCTTAAAGTCTATCCTGGCGGTCGCTCCATATGTATAGGCCGTACCCTTGTTAACCGGTCGCTCAATGATCGAAACTGGAATGCCTTTAAAGGACTGCCCGGTAAAGCTTTCACTTGCTAATATATCCGCCACATCATTCAAAAATCCATTGAGAGTCAATATCAGATTGCTGTTAAAAATATATGAAGATCCGATTTCGTAGGTAGAGATCTTCTGGGACTCAAGATCCTCACCCGGTAACCGCCAGAAATCTGCCTGCAAACCGGAAATTCCTCCGCCCACAGAATCAATGGTTGGTCTGAAACTCCCATAATGCTGGTACTGGCGGTAGGGCGACGGGGACAGATATGCCTTGCCGTAAAGCACCTTGAGCTTTAGTTTATCCGTCGGGGTGTATACCAACCCTGCCCTAGGATTGAGTGTGGTCCTGTATCTGGTGTTAAAATCAAGTCTTCCCCCCAAAGTAAAACTGAGTTTGCTTGCAATGAGTGTTCTCCACTGAAGAAATGTTCCCAGGTTTTGATACTGGAGATAATAAAAATCCTGTGCGGTTGTCAGGTCATTCCCGTTTTGATCAGAGATGTTTGTCCCCAGATAGTAAATACCCTGAAAGTCTGCAGCCAGATTTCTGTTGAAAGCAAAGGGCATATCTCCTGTCTTTGGCAACGCTGTGATATCCTCATACGATATACCGGCAATTAGCGAGCTCTCTTCAGAGATCAAATAGGTAAACTGTTCCTCTATCTTAAGTGATCTGTTGAAAGCATATTTATAGCCCCGGTAATAGGAAGTATAGTTATTTATATAGAGGCTATTGGGATTGACTTCATCCCTGCTGTGAGAGAGGGTGGTCAGCAATCTCCATTTTTTACTCTTGGATTCATAATTGTATGTACTATAAAATGATTCCACCATGAATTTAAAGGAAGCATCTTCTGAATAGACCGTATATTCAGGCAGTGTGGATATGGATGAGCTGTGTGACTCATAATTCCTGAAATACCCCACCTCAAAATCCTTCACATTCAGTTTTGCATGAATGGCATAAGAGGTGGTGGGTGTCTCATACTCCTGAATGGGAAGGTTCACGATGGTATTGTCCCATGGGGATGTCATCACTTCACCACCGGTCTTGTAATGCTGGTTATACCAGGTGTATTTATCCTTATAAATATCAGGGAAATAGGGTTCCTCGGAGAAGTAGAAATTACCTGACAAGACAAATGAGATATCCTCATTGCCTGCCCCGGCCATGAAACTATTGTTGGTGGTTTGATAATTTCCATAGGACCCGTTGATCACTACCCCATTGGCTTCGGCTCCTTTTTTTGTAATGATATTAATTACACCAGTAAAGGCATCTACCCCATAAAGCGCTGAAGCGGGTCCCATCACAATTTCAATTTGCCTGACGTGGGTCACCGGGTAATTGTAAACAATCGCCAGGGGTGTCCCTGCGGGTGAATTGATCCGCATGCCGTCCATCATGATGATGAACTTTTCGCTACCATCAATGCCTCTGACCGTGACATAGTTGGAATATTCAACTGAAGCTTTTCTCTGGATCTCAATACCCGGAATATCGTTTAGCACCTCTTCAAGATTTGAATATCCGCGGGTTCTAATCTGGTTTTCGGTGATTAAATTGATTGTGGCCGGGGCATCTGAGGTTTTTTCAGCGATCTTAGAGGCAGATATTACCTCCAGATTTAACAATTCCTCGAGAGACATCTCCAACACCGAGAGCTTCCCCTGATCAGGCTGTCCTGCCGCATTTTCAAATATACAGAAGGAGCCTGAAAGAAAAAGGATTAAGGCTAACGTCAGATTCAGCCCCTTCCCTGTGAAGGATATTTCATCTTGCGGTTTGGAAAACATCTTACCATTCATTTACTATATAGGATCGATGAATAGCCTGCCTTTGCCAGGGTGAAGCTTCTGTCAATCTACTTCTTTAATCGTTTCATTGCGGCAGGGATGACTTTTGCGACGGTCACTCTTTTTTCATTCTTTGTAAATGAGAGAAGTTCTTCCCTGCTTTTAAGCGCCCTGAGTTTCTTTATGGCCTCCGTTGCATTGTACTTTGAACTGTCATCTTCCTTCTTGATTTCAGGAACCTTTCGAGGAGCAGAGGCCGCTGGTACAGGTTTTTCAAGAACCCCGACCCCTTTGGATTTTAATATATTTTTCTTCTTGGTATCTTTCTTCTTAGCGTCTTTCTTCTTAGCGTCTTTCTTCTTGGCGTCTTTCTTCTTCGCAGCCTTCTTCCTCTTAAGTTTTATCTTTTTCTCAAGATCTTTTTTCCTGTTGCCTTTTTTCCTGTTGTCTTTTTTCTTTGATTTCTTCTTAGCCATAGTACGCTAATTTATAATGATTTGTGAATTCAAATACAAGGTATAACTTTTTATCCAATCCCACAGGAAACCTCCCGGACAATTTTGCCAGTCACCCAAACGCTGAATAGGTGAGACCGGATCAATCTGAATCCGGGAAACCATTATTTTCATGATGAGGCGTTCTGCCTTCCGTGGATGAAAGCAGGTTTAAGCGCATGAAAAGAAGTGGTATCAGGAATATGGTGGAGAATGTGATCACAAAAAATCCGCTGAATCTCCAAATGGCATTGAGGCCATCCCTGTGCTCTGCAGGAGAGAAGGTATTGAAAGTCCAAAATATCATAAATACCAGCAAAAGCCCTGTCACGATTCTGACCAGCCGCTGCCACCATTTTCCCCGGGTATCAAATCCTCCTTTTTGGTGCAACAGGACTGCGCCCATTGCCGCGCCCATAAATCCCCCCGTATTGCCTGCCAGAGGAGCCATGCTGATGGAGGAGAAGATCACCTCGTCCTTCCCTGCGAGATCGTCTGATGCATTGCGGATCCATTCCAAAGGCATCACCCAATCCCGCAAAAAGAACGCAATGATTCCACCTGCCACAATAAAAAGGAAAGATAATCCCGTGATAAATAACAGTTGATTCCTGAGCTTTAATCCCATCAACCATGAAATAAGGTTTGTTTCATAGCGAATAAACAGTATGGCCAGGATAATACCAATGAACCACCCGGCCAAAACCTGGCTGAAGAAGTGTACTCCCAGATATACCCGGGAGAGGCCAACCATCACGGTGGTGAATATGGCGACAGCCCAGCACCAATTGCATCTCAGAAAGCTGCTTATATACAGCCACAGTGTGGCCGCCTGTGCATGGCCCGAGGGCATTCCGAATCCATTGGATACCAGGATGGCCCTTATTCGTGGATCCATCCAGTAAGGCCTGGGGGCATGGAAGGCCTGCTTAAGGAGGCTGTTTAGTATGGAGGCGACCGGCAGGAAAATGGCCATTCTCAAACCCAACTTTCTGTCAAATGACCAGTAAATGCTGGCAATGATGATCATATAGGCCTGTGGATATCCGAACCAGGTGAAGAATTTCATGATCGGCGCAAGCCATTCCCCCATTTGCTGCAGGGAAAGGATCATCCAGTAATCGCCTGGTAAAACGCAGCTCATCGATACCTCAAGCATTTGATCCCAGCACTTCATACACCAGGATCTTCTCTTTCTTTCCCTTTACGAAAAGCGGATCCCAGGCTTTGAAATTAAACAGCTCCTTTACACTCTGGTAAGTGCTATTACTGACCAGGATTGAATTTGGATGATCCTTTGTAATCGTTTCGATGTGTTTCGCGGTATTGACAGTATCTCCAGTAACCGAATATCTGATCCGGTCTTCCGATCCCAGATTACCGGCCACCACCTCACCGTAGTTGATTCCGATCCCTATTTTAATCTCAGTTTCGAACCTCCCTTTATATTTTTCATTCAGTTTGGGAAGGGCATCCATCATCTTTAAGGCACAAAAAACAGCATTTGCTTCATTATCAGGATATAATTCAAGAGCTCCGAATGCAGCAAAGATCTCATCACCCACAAATTGTATCACTGATCCGTTGTGTTGTTTCACGACCTCTGTCATGAGCTGGTAGTACTCATTAAGGAAGGATACCACTTCTGGTGGTGAAAGTACTTCACTCAGGGGAGTAAAACCCCTGATATCGCAGAAGAGTACAGCCACATTTCTGAGTTCACCATCGAATACGGATTGCTGGCTGTTCTCCAGGGTTTTCTTCACCACCTGCTCCGGAACGTATCTGATAAACAATTTCAATATCTGTTCCTGCTCTTCCACTTTTTGTTTCAGCTCCTTCAACAGAGATTTATTGCGTGATTGCAAATCAAACAATTGCCTGGCATTATCGATGGTCATCCTTAGTTCATTTTCATCCCAGGGCTTGGTGATGTAACGAAAGACCCTGCCACTGTTGATGGCTTCAATAATGACCTCAATATCGCTGAATCCGGTCAATATCATCCTGATTGTATCCGGGAACTCAGGAGCCATTTTTTCCAGGAACTGAATCCCCGTCATTTCAGGCATCCTCTGGTCTGTGATCACCAGTTTCACGTCATTTTTCCGCATGATCTCCAGCGCATCATACCCATTGATGGCGGTATGGATCCTGTACTCCTTTCTGAAGGTGGCAGCAAATGAGATCAGGTTGTGCTCCTCATCATCCACATAAAGAATTGGAAAATTTTCCTTGTTCATTTTGTTCAGTTAAGGTCAGATTGCCTTCTTGGCAATGAAATAATAATGTCGGTACCGATCCCGGGTTCGGAAATTACATCGATGTTGCCATGGTGTTGTTCAATAATACCATAGCTTATTGAAAGGCCCAATCCCGTTCCCTTTCCCACATCTTTGGTGGTGAAGAATGGTTCAAAAATATGTGCTTTGACATCAGGTGACATTCCTGTACCTGTATCCTTGATAATGATCTTGACCCAGATATCACTGCTGACTGTCTGAATGAATATTTCACCCTTATCCTCAATGGCCTGTATACAATTGGTAAGAATATTCATGAATACCTGGTTGAGTTTGCTTGGCAGGCACTCTACTTCCTGGATGTCCCCGTAATCCTTGTGGACGTTAATGTTGTGCTTGATCTTGTTATCCAAGAGGATCAGGGTGGAGTCAATTCCGTCATGGATATTATACAATTGGAATTTTTCATCATCGAGCCTGGAAAAACTGCGAAGGCCTTTCACAATGCGGCTGGACCGGTCTGCACCCTCTTCGATGCCTTCCAGCAGATTATTGATCTCCTTGATCAAATATTCAAAGTCCAACTGGACTTTAAGTTCGCTTACTTTACCAAAGACCTTTTCCAGTTTGTGAGTCCTGATAATGTCGTCATATTGATCAATGATGGAAAATATCTCATTCATGTCACGCTGCAGGGGATTGACATTCCCCCTGACAAAATTAATGGGATTATTCAGTTCATGGGCTATTCCCGCTGTAAGCAAACCCAGCGAGGCCATCTTTTCGGACTGGATCAGCTGGGATTGGGTCAGCTTGAGATTTTCGAGTGTAAACTGCAGTTCGCTCTTCTGGGCCTCCAGGGCCTCATTGGTGGCAACAACCTCATCATTGGCCTGCCGGATCTCCTCGGACTGGGCAATAATTTCTTCCTGCCTTTGCTGCAACTCCCGGTTTTTTTCCTCAATTTTCCTGTTTGCATTCTTCTTAATTCTATAACCACGGTAGATAAAGAATACCAGTCCAACAACCAGAATGCAGATTGTAATAAAGATGAAAATGAAAGTTTTTTGCCTGGCCACTATATTGGCATAATTGCTCAGCTGTGATTTCTGCCGTTCAATGCTCTGCTCCTTCATCCTGATCTCTTCCTCCAGATCTTTTAAAACGGCGTTCCGGTTCTCTATATCCTTTCTTTGTGTTTCAATCTCCTGCTCCTGAGTCCTGATCAGTTCAATCTTCGAATCCAGGGTTTGTTGTTTCGATTCAACTTCCCTCAATACGTCGGCAAGCTGTTTCGCGCTGGCATCCATATCCTCCTGTTGGCGGATTATCTGGAGCCTCTGCGCTTCAAAAAGTTCCTTCTGGATCTTAAGTTCGTTGTTCTGATTTTCAATCTCCTGGTTGAGGGATTCTATCTGCTGACTCTTGCTCCTGAATGAATCACTCAATTCATCAATTTGTAATTTTAAACGTTGCAGTCCCCGTTGCGATTCCTTGTATAAGCTTGCCACGTCGACCTCGGTCCCCCCTAAAAGGAGGAGATCAGGGGTAATGGTCAGGTTCGCGTTGATGATATTTGCTTTATTAATTTCAAAATCAGCCTTTCCATCTTTCAGGGGAAGAAAATTAATCATAGTCCGGTCCCGGCTCCTGGCCTGGTCAGTGACCATCAGTGTATTCATTCCCATGATCAGGTTGGCGATTCGCTCAATATCGGCATTTTTCTCCTTGGCCACATAGAGTAAGTGCGTAAACCTGATATCGCTGAATCTCAAAAATCGCCTGACAGATACGGGTTTGCCCTTCAGGGTCACAGACTCCAGCAATAAAAGGTTGGACATGAGTTCAGGCTCCGAACCATAAAGACTGATCCTGAATGTATCGATCTCTTCCTCCTGGGGCCATTGAACGTGCTGAACAAATTTATGGATGAGGCCCGTTTTAATTAATGGATCGGTGAGCTCCTGTGCACGCACTGTGCCACCTGTCAGGAGCAGTGTTCCTATCCCCAGTAGGATGGAAGAGTGCCAATTGCGCATATGGGACGATAACCCGGACAAAAATTCTTTTATCATGCTTCACCGTTATTCGTGACCGATTCCTCTGCCTGTTGTTTCAATGGAATGGAGATTATAAACTCCGTACCTGCACCTGGTTCGCTTTTCACCAAAATTTGACCATGGTGCTGCGAAATAATATGGTAACAAATGGATAACCCGAGGCCAGACCCCTTGCCCATTTCCTTTGTCGAAAAGAAAGGCTCAAAGATCCGCCTCCTGACCTCTTCAGGCATCCCCTTTCCATTATCAGTGATACTGACCATTGCATTTGTTGCTTCAGCCCAGGTTTTTATGGTGATCACTCCTTTTTTTTCGATGGCCTGAATGGCATTCGAAAGGAGATTCATGAAAACCTGGTTCAATTTACCGGGAAAACATTCAATTTCAGGAAGAGCACCAAAATTCCTTTGAATAGTGATCCCGGGACCCATTTCACCGGAAAGCAGGGTGAGTGTCGAATCGATCCCCTCATGAATATCGCTCATTGACCATTGCTCCTCCCCGACCCTGGAGAAATGGCCAAGACTTTTTACAATTTGCGTGGTCCTGTTTGCACCTTCCTGGATTCCCTCCAGCAACATATG
>JAHEEC010000003.1:33294-53859 GCA_024640885.1 Bacteroidota bacterium
TGTTGGCATATATAATGACTCCCTCCTTGTTCAGGATGGCAAAACCTTCATTCATGATTTCAATCAACTGGCGATGCTTCTCTTCACTTTTTCGCAATGCATCTTCGGTGCGTTTCCTGGCTGTGATATTTTCAAATGAAACACCCACCTGGTTTTCCGGTAAAGGGAAGGCTTTTACAGAAAATGCGTTCTTGATCACCCTGTCGTCCTCATACACAATATCCTCAATTTCGAGTGGTTTTTGAGAACGCACTACTTCTGCATACAACTGTGGAATACCCTTTTCACGAAGACCCGGGAAATTTTCATCGAGGGTTTTTCCGATTACCTGTTCTACCGGGATGCCGGTAAGATCTTCTGTGGCCTGGTTGGCCGAAACCATCAGCAAAGTCCGGTCGTCCTTCACATCCTTCATCTGATAGATATAGATTCCCATTTTTATATGATGCACAATATCAGCTGCCTGTTGAAGGGCCTGCTCCGCAGCAAATTGATCGGATGTATCCATAATAATCCCTTCCACCCCGGTACGATTGCCCTTTTCATTAAATATGTAGTAGGAGGTGGTTTTTGCATGGAGGCACGATCCATCCTTCTTTTTCAGGACCAGGGGGAAATTCACAACCTTGCCGTGTATTTCCAATTCATTTAACAATGCCTCCCGGTCAGAAGGATTGTGATAAAATGTTTCGGATATCGCTTTTCCAATGAAATCATTCTCATGATCATAACCAAACATTTTTAGTGCCGAAGGAGATATGAGGGTAATAATTCCATCATTGTCTGATCGGTAAAGGACCTCCAGCATATTTTCAAAAATATTCCTGTATACTTCATCCTTTTTACCAGTCTTTGCGCCATTTCTCTCCTTCATGGTTTACTGCAATTACTATTTTTCAAAAGCATCCGGACCTCCGGGATCCGGCTTAAAACCTTAAGGACATAGCCAGTCCATTCACCTGCCCTGCAAAGGGCAGGAGGGTAAGATCTGACTTTATCTTTTTGTGAAGATGGGGGACCAGGATGCCCGTACCGGCTCCGACGATCAAACCGGTGAGCACATCTGTGGGAAAATGCTTCATTCCTTTATACCTGAAAAATCCAGTAAACAAGGGAGGTATGAGGGCAATTGAGTATACCAGGTACTTCCTGTTTCCCAATTCAGGATGATAATCACAATAGACCTTGGCAGTAAAAAAACTTGCCGAGGCTGAAGATGAAGTATGGCCACTATAGTAGGAGTTTTGAGTGCGGATCCCGGTTTTTTCATCCCATGGCACATCGGGATTATAGACCAGGGGCCTGATCCGGTCAATGTGGATCACCGATCCCCAGGAGTAGAGGTTACCTACGATGGCCTCAGTTTCAAGATATAGCAGCAGCAGCGGGGCCCAATCTTTCCGGATCTCCTGATCTATAAGCAACAGAAATGGCAAGGCGTAGCTACCATACATCCCCACATCGGAAATGCTTCTGGCTTTTGGGGCAAATGCTGCACTCTGCCTGGTGGCCGATCTGTCAAACCAGTTTATATTGTGGGCATCAAGACCGAGAATGGTCAATGAATCGAGGGCCGGTTTCCTGTCCACAATATTCAATCCCCAGAAATTGGTTACGCTCAACACCGCGGTGACCGGTATGTCAACGTAAGGATTCAATTTATAAACCTGGTTTTTCACGCTATCCTCCCCCTCTGCATAAAGAAAGGATGGTATCAACAAAAAGAAAATGTAAATTTTGAGCCTCTTCACCTTGAAATGCCTGGTTTGCATAAGAGAATGGATTTTAGATCAACGTTAGCACAATTTCATCATCCCTCCAATAATCAGAAGAGATATTTAAATCTCAGTGAGAACAGACCGGCCAGTTCATCCTTTGACCGTTCGTAGGAGGCGGCCAATACAGCCACTCTAAAAGGCGAGATCCAGATCCCACCCCCGTAGCCGTGATGCCACCTGCTGGAGTCTTCGCCTTCAAACCAGACCCGGCCCACATCATTAAAAGCGAGGACCCCAACTTCCCCCTTGGAAATATAATTGGAAAAATTGAACAGCTTAAACCGGAATTCTGTGTTCTGATACAGACATTTATCACCTGAAAACCGTGTGGCCCTGTAGCCTCTCAGGTTGCTGGCCCCTCCCAGTGAGCTGGCCTGAAAAAATTCATATTCCCCAAAATTCATATTCCCTCCAATCCTGAAAGCAAATACGGTCCTGTAGGGTTTTCGAAAGCTCAGGAAGAGGCTCAAATCAGAGCTAACCTGGTTGTATGTTTTTACAGCGTGGTCCAGGTCGAAATGAAAAGCCGCATTTGTGTTCCAGTACAATCCACTGGTGGGGAGTGTTTTGGAATCCCTGCTGTCATACTGGTACCGGACATTAAATCCTGCATAATCCTGTGTTTCAAAGATCTCCGGATCCAGTCCGTTGACTGATAATTCGGATATGTACCTGTCGGGGGTTTGCTCCACACTGTATTTCTGATAGAACAATCCTGCCGAGAAGGTATTCTTATTAAAGGTTTTACTGAGTTCTGGATGGAACCCTATCAGCCCAATACGCACACGATAATAGTCTTTTTCCCCGGATACTTTTTCAGACTCGTTCCCCAATCCATAATAATTCTGGGTAAACCTCGGACCTCTGAGGTCCATGCTGATATTTAGATCCAACCCCTTCAATACCGAGGTGAACGTTCCATCGTAGATAAACTCAAACGCATTTGTAGCCGATGCATACCTGGCCCCGATCCTGTGGGTGGTGGCATAGGGAGATTTCTGGAAACCATAGGTGGTCAACATGAGTCCGGCACCCAGTACAAGGAAGTCGTCCGCATTATAGCCAACATAGGCAAGCGGGATCGACTTAGTGTAGTTGAACGCATCGTAGCGGTAGGTATTTCTTTCCTTATCGTTGGAGGTCCTGTTCCTTGTCTCAGTGCCAAAATGAATATCATTTTTCTTCCTGGTATCGTACACGATGGTCTTTTTGGATACTCCCCGGACCTTGGATTTGTCCTTGACATCATCCTTATCCGGCCCCCCTATTATTCTGACTTTTAACCCTTTATCCACCTTTCCCTCCACCTCAAACTCATCCTTCCCTTTCAGTCCGTATAGACGGATCTCCCTTGTTTCATCATGATTGAATACCCTTTCATAGATCTTCTCCTTCTTCTCCCCTTTGCTGTTCAGTGACCAGACCTTGACCTCCGTTTCATGGTTATTCAGCCGGTCCACCTGGAAGCGCTCATCTTCGTTACTGCCGACCACATCCACTTTTTTTGAAATGATCGCATAGTATTCCTCGGCAAAAGCAGGGAGTTGGTCACGCCGTGCTTTTAATTTGGAAATCGTTGTATTTCCATTGATCTCTGCAATTTGAAGTGGCATGTCATTTACAGCGGCCGTGAGAAGCTCATCGTTGAAACTGGCCTGCATCTTCTCAGCTGCATCAATCCACTCCTTCCTTGAAAGTCCATTCAGGAATCGCCTGTCAAGCCATTTGCCCTGGGAAACCAGTCCTTCCATATCCTTGATTTCGTAATCAAATCCCTGGTTGATCCGGAGGGCGAATTTGCGGCTGGAGATCCAGGGAAAGAATCCTTCGTTCAGGAAAAAAGTCTGGTCCCGGTCCCTGGGAATCGCCCGGTAAAGCACTTTGTCATCATCCTTAAACCCGGCCCACCTCCACTGGTCCTCATGCCTGTCCCAATCCCCGATAAAGACATCAAATAACCTGCATTTTAAAAAATGTGCCTGGTCCACCTGGCTGGCATTGTCATCCAGTATTTCATCAAACATATCAGGTGTGCCGATGATATTCTTTGAGCGCCCGAAACTTTCCACGTCATCCCTGTTCCCCTCAGGCCGCTCTTCAAAGAGATACAATCCCTCCCACACATTATCCAGGTATGGGCCCAGTCTGGGATCTTTGGTCAGGTAAACAATTTTGGGATTGGCATGATAAATCTTTGCGGCATCGGCCATTCTTGGCACCGAAAGGGCCGCCCAGGGCAGGTAGGCGGACATCTGGTCCTGTGCAACATCTACCGCCAGTTGCATTTTTACCACCTCAGGAATCACTTTTGAAGGATCTTTCTCAAGGGAACGGAGCACATACTGATGACCTTCACTGTTTTCGAGCCTGAGGGATTTTGTCTGTCCTCCCCCTCCCTTTTTTTCAATCTCCAATCCTCCCTTTTCCTTGCTGAAATCGAACAGAGGAACCTCAACAGGGGTGATCCATTCTTCCCTGTAGTTGTCCCCGAAAAAAAGCCTTTTGAACTTGCTTGCCTGGTATTTTTCACCATTGGGATAGGTGGAAATGGTACTGTCGGAATAATCTATTGAACTCAGGTATTGTTCAATTCTTTTCTCTTCATACACAGGCTTATTGAAAAGTTTCTTTCGAAATGCCAGCCCTTCTGAGGTTGTCAGGAACTCAAGCCACACATCTCCGCTGTCATAAAAGTCAAGTTTTGCAAATCCTGTTTGCATCTGGGCATAATCAGTTTTTTTGCTTTTGGCCACATAGGTTGAACTGCCTGCTGCCCCGCTAATAATATGGTGAATGGAATCTTTCTCCACGTATTGAAGGTTATTTTCAAGCCCTGCAGCATATATAATATTTGAATGACCTTCAAAGGTTTCCAGCAATGCTTTTATCAACAATTTATACTGCGGATGAGACAGGTCCTGCTTGCTCCCCAGAAACTTCCTGTATCCAGTATATAAGAATCCCGGCAACGGGATATAAAGTGCCTTATTCAGTTCCAATAATGGGAATAAATTTTCTGCCGCCGGGAAATACCCACCGTGGTTCCCAACACTGTACAGGGGGTTACTGGCCGCAAATATTATTTTCCTGTTCCGGTTCCGGTTGATGGCATCTTCAATCTGGACAAAGAAATCTGCCTCATCCAGGATCTCTTCATAGCTCTTTTCGTATTCGTGAAACCACCAGTATGAATCGATCAGGATGACCACGATATCATCAGTCAGATGAACTTCAACCGGACCAGGACGGCCCTTCTTGGGTAAAAAGACCTCCTCTTTATCCAGGTATTTTTCAATGAACTTTCTCTGGTCCTTGACGTATTCCAGGCCATCCTTTTGTCCCTTTGCCCAATCAAAATATCCCGGCATGAAAATTACCTCCCCGGGATAGTTCTCCACCATCCTCAGCTGGACCATCAGGCTCTCACGCGCTTCCCCCCAGTTTCTGTGGGTTGAGTCGGGCAGCCCACCAGGATACACATTGTTCCCGAGAAATATCACCGCACTGTTCTCCCCGGCGTCCAAAAGCTGGGTTCCCAGCATGGAAATTAAAGAATCATTGGTAAAGGCCAGCCTGGAATCCCCGATAAGATAGAGGGAATAGACAGGTGCTGAATTGTCGGCAGGGGTATCTGCCTGCCAGTTACCTACCCGGTCATTATAAAAGGGCTTATAACTGGCGCAGGATGTACACAGAAAGAGAAGTAAAAACTTAAGCAGACCGGTTGGATCATTGCACTTCATGGTATTTAAATTTAAGGATATATCCTTTCCCTCCCTGTCCTTCATTTGAAATATACATATCGCCGTCAGGCGAAAAACAGATGCCCTCCGGCTGCCTGAATATTTTTGGATCCAGCTCCTTCACATCCAGGACTTTCCCCCTTCTGTTCAGAACGATTAGCAGTTTTCCGACACTTGATACGATGTAGATTTCGCCGTAGAGGGGATGAATGGCGATCCCCGAAGGCTGAAAGCTGGTCTCACTTTCGATGAGGCGTAACCTTTTTGCCACCCTGAGGGAGAGCCTGGTGAAAACACTGTGATCAATATAACTGTCTAGTCGTTCCAGATCAATCAGGAAATGGGGTGTCCTGTCGAGTTCTTGCTTCTCAAGATCAAATTTGTAGATGGCCTTATATCCCTCATAAGGATGATCACCCTCGATGGATGGGGATCCCTTGCAGGCGATCAGCAGGGAATTGGATAATGGATCAAAGGCCAATCCCTCGGTATCATTCTTCTCTTTCAGGAGTGTATTAAACTTCTTTACTTTTCTGTCCTTCTTTTTAAAATCTTCAATCCTGTATATATGACCGTTATTCCTTAATACATATGCCGTATTCCCAACAACTGCAATATCCTCATAATCAGCATCCTCTCCAAATTTATAGCTCTTCACAATTTTTTCCTGCTCCAGGTTCATGATATATATATTGCCCTTTTCATCCTGAATACAGGCAATCTTTCCCTTCCCATAATAGGACATGCCTGAGATCTCCTCCAGGAAAGCGGGAAGCTTGTAGATACCATCGGGATTTTCCAGGTCATATGCCACCAGGACATCACTCTGCTGTTTAATCTCCGGGGCTTCAGGATGGCAGAAAGAAACCAGTGGAAGGAATACCAGGAGAAAGGAGAGTCGGAGTTGATTGCGGCATTTGGATTTAAAAAAATTGTCTATTTTTATAAGAATCGTCGCATGCGAATGACCAAATATTTTCTTCATTACAGTAAAAATCGCTTCAATTAAAAGTAAAAAAAAAAATGCTTGAAGCAAAGCTCGCAATTAATTACCCCCTTTTTCTCAATTCCATAGATCGCTTAATAACGACCTGGTCTGTTCCATTTATCTTCCGCTGAATCTGACACCTCAAAACCACAAAAGCAATGGATAAAATGATTACCCGGCAAGCAGAAGTCTTTATTAAAGATCTATTTGCGAAAGAGGCCCCTGCAAGGTTAACATACCATGACATTGTCCATACCGAATATGTGGTGGAAATGGCGAAGCGCATTGGAGAGCATTCCGGATTGAGTGAAGAGGAGCTGATGCTGGTTGTGGTGGCAGCCTGGTTTCATGACAGTGGATTTGTAATTCGCTCCAAAGGTCACGAGAAAGAGAGTCAGAAATTAGCCAGGCAATTTCTCTCTGCAAAGGGTGTTACCGAGAAGCAGATTCAAAGTGTCCTTCATTGCATTATGGCGACGAAGATGCCTCAGGATCCGGGGGAGGAACTGCTGGCAAAGGTAGTCTGCGATGCTGATATGGCCTATTTATCTGAAGACTTTTACTTTGACAGGACTGCACTGTTAAGAAAAGAATGGAACAGTGATCCTGAGACAAAACTATCCAAGAAAGCATATTATAAGGAAACCATTGAGTTGTTCAGAAATCACCGGTATCATACCACCTATGCCGAAACGGCTTTTTCTGCCGGGAAGGCGGTGAACTTCCAAATACTTAAAAACATGCTTAAAAGGAGGTCGAAAAAAGATAAGAAAGTGCCGGGCAAATCCAAAGCCGGGCTGAAAAAGCATTTGAAGAAACCAGAAAAGGAGAAAATGCCCGGCAGGGGCGTAGAGTCTATGTTTCGCCTCACAGCGAGGAATCAGATTAATCTTAGTTCAATTGCGGACAACAAGGCCAATATTCTGATTTCCATTAATTCCATCGTCCTGACGGTGCTTCTCTCCATCGGGATTGGCAAGATCTCCGATTACCCCGTCATTACCTTCCCTGCTGTGGTCTTTGCAATCACATGCTTGAGCACCATCGTGTTTGCTATTTTATCCACCCGTCCCAAGATTTCATCAGGAAAATTTACCGAAGATGATATTCACAATAAAAAGGTAAACCTTCTTTTCTTCGGGAATTTTTATAACATGGACCTGGAGGAATATGAATGGGCCGTCAAGGAGATGATGGCCGATCAGAACTACTTATACTCCAGCATGATCAGGGATCAATACAGCCTGGGGAAGGTCATCAGTCAGAAATACAGGTTATTAAGGATTGCCTATACGGTATTTATGATCGGATTGATCCTCTCCTCGCTCCTGTTCGCTCTGTTTGTACTGTTTATACCAGGATAATGCCGGATTATTCTAAGCGAATGACAATGGATCTGCCTCTTATGAGGTGCCGGTAAATTGAAAATTGATCACTGCATGCAGGTTTATAACGAGTTTCATCACGGGAAAACAAGGGGAGAAGAGAGTATCGCAGTTCTTCCATTCAGAAACGTCAGCTCTGATCGTGAGAATGAATACTTCAGCGATGGAGTCACAGAAGAAATAATCAATGCACTGACCAAGGTCCGGGGACTAAATATCATAGCACGCTCCTCAGCTTTTAAATTTAAGGATCAGGATATTGATCCCCGGAAGGTGGGAGACCAGCTTGGAGTCGCCTTTATCCTTGAAGGAAGTGTAAGAAAATCCGGGAACAAGGTCAGGGTATCTGCCCAGCTCATCAAAACCTCTGATTGTTTTCATGTTTTCTCAGAGGTGTATGACCGGGAGCTGAAAGACATCTTTGAGGTTCAGGATGATATCGCCAATAAGATTGTGAAGAGGCTTACTGAGAATATTGGGATTCCGGAGTTAAAGAAAAGACTGGTCTCCTCTTCCACGGAGAATATTGAATCCTATGAACTTTACCTGAAAGGCCGGTTTCACCTGAGTAAAGGTTCCCTGGAAGCCACCAATATTGCCATTCAGTATTTCGATGCCGCATTATTAAAAGATCATGATTTTGTACTCCCAATGGCAGGTCTGGCTGCGTGCTACACATTTTTAGGCGGTTCAGGATTGATGAACACTTCACAGGCTTTTATGAAGGCCAAAGAATATGCGAACAAAGCCAACCTGATCGATGAACGGGTAGCTGAAACCTATCTTGCCCTGGCAATGAGTTCATTCTGGTGTGATTGGGATTTTGAAAATACCGGCCGTTTTATCAAAAAAGCAATAAAGCTTAATCCAGGAAGTTCAAGCATCCATGGATTTAATTCACTATTCCTGATGGCCAGTGAGAATCTGGACGAAGCCCTTATTGAAGCGAACCTGGCTACCAGGCTTGATCCCCTTTCCTTAAAGGGTAAATTTCGGGTCGCTGAATTGTATTTCCGGTCTGAAAGATTCATTGAAGCCATTGAACTTTTCGATGAAATCCTTTCTGAAAATCCATATTTTAACCAGGCAAGCATTTTAAAAGCGTGGTGTCATCTGTCGTTGGGTGACATTGAATTAGCTGCAGATATTTTTAGAAATATTCCTGTCTCAACGGATCGGTCGCTCACTTTTTATGGCGGGTTGGCGCTTGCCTTTTATAAACTGAGGCAACATGCCAGGGTAATCGAGTGTCTCCAGGACTTCAAAAAGGAGGTAGATAAGGGGAACCTTCACTGGCTAAATTATAATTATGCGCTGATATTCCGCGCCCTGGGTGAATCCGAAAAGATGTTTCAGGCCCTGGAGAAGTGCCTGGGAGAAAGAAATACACCTTTAATATTCATCAAAGTGGATCCGGTTTGGAATGAATTCCGGACCGATCCGCGATTTATTCAATTGATCAAAAAATCATTCGTCCAGGAAAAGGGAGGCCAGTTTGTAACCATTCAATCAGATACCAGAGAGAAATTTGAGATGAATCTGGAACAGCTGCTATATATTGAGGCACAGGAAAATTATTCCAGGATCGTCTGGCAGGATGAAGGCAAGATCAATGAAAAACTGTTGCGTGTTACATTAAAAAACATTGAAGGTCAGATCAGTGAAAGTCATATTATAAGGTGCCACCGTTCCTTTATCATCAATTCGAAAGTTAAATTTACCATTCTGGGTAACTCAAACGGCTACCGGTTAAAGTCAATGCTTCTTAAAGAAACCATTCCTGTTTCCAGGAGCCTCGGAAAGGAGATCGTGGGCAAACTTAATCCCTCCTCATAAATTCCGGCCCTGTTATTCCTCTCCTGTACCATTCATCCCAGATCTATCCATTCGTCCCATTTATTTAACCATTCGTTACAACAGGTATTCTATCCGCTACAGAAAATATCCCAATCATTGAATCTCCCCTAGTTTTGAGTGTAGTTGAAAACCATCATTAAAACTTAAGTCATGAAAACAAAATTGAGATTAGCCCTGGTTTCTTCCCTGATCATTACTGGCGGTACTCTGTTTAGTGTATCTGCAAATGGGGGTAACAATGGTAACAGCAAGGGACGGCTCCTTTTGGAAGATGCCGTGTATATGGAGGACGAGTATACCATCGCGGAAAAGGCCTTGAAGAACCTCCAAAGGTCAACGATGGCACTGGAAAACATCATGAAAAATCCTGAGACAGGGATCCCATCCTCCTTAATCAGTCAATCGGAAGGGATCGTGATCTTCCCTGCTGCCTTTAAATTAGCGCTCGGCACAGCAGGCGGGCAGGGAGGCAGGGGTGTTGCCATGATCCGCCACGACGATGGATCCTGGAGCAATCCATTCTTTGTAACCCTCGGCGAAGGGAGTGTCGGGATCCAGATAGGGGTCCAGAAATCTGGTATTGTGCTGATATTCAAGAACAAAGATGATATTCTGGCCATTGATCAGGCAGACATTGTGCTTGGAGGCGATGTGGGCGTTGCGGCCGGACCTGTAAGTAAAGGAACCTCAGCGATGACGGATATCAAATTTGACGCTGAGATCTATTCCTACCAGCAAAGCAAGGGCCTTTTTGCAGGCATCAGCCTGAAAGGTGGGATCATGGGTAGCAATAACAGTTTCAATGAATCATTATACGGTTGGGATGAAGTAAATTCGGATGACATCTTTAACCGCATACAAGCTCCCTATAACGACGAAGTCTGTGACCTGATCGAAACCTTGGACATGTATGGCAAATAATGCAGCCCTGGAAGGATCACATCGGATCAATATACAGGAATCCGGGAGATGCTCCCGGATTCCTGTTTGATTCAGCCACATTCCAGCCGGAACCAAATTAGTTTCAAGATCCCATGCAATTTAAGTCAACCCGAAGGTGTATGTGTCCAATTCAAGTTTATATCTTTGGATAAGCACCGTTTCATACTGCCAAAAAAAATGAAGCATATCGCCATACTGATGCTGTTCTTTTGCCCAGTCCATCTATTTCCGCAGGATCACAATGACACTATGTCGCAAATGCTGCTATCGTTATCAGATACTGCCAGGATCAGGGTTCTGAAGGAACTGTGTTGGGAATACAGGTACAGCAATCCTTCGGATGCCCTTAAATACGGACTGCAGGCTCTTTCTCTTGTAAGAGAATCTGCACTTGATGAACAGGAAGCCGGCATCAATAATTACCTGGGTATTATTCAGAGGAATGTGGGGGACAATGCCACTGCCCTGGAGCTTTTTTTAAAGGCACAACGCCTGGCTGAAGCGCATCAAAATCTGAATGAACTGGCATATGCCCATAACAACATTGGAGATATCTATAACCTTGAAGGCAATTACCGGCAGGCCCTTTCAAATGAATTGAAAGCATTACACATATTTGAAGAAATCGGGGACAGTTTAGGTGTTTCCTATTGCTGTCATCAAATAGCACTTTCCCACACCAATTTAGGAGCATACGACAGCGCCCTGGAGTTTGACAAAAGGGCAATGAATATCAGGGAGTTAAATGGAAATAAAGCGGGCGTGGCCTACTCCCTTATCAGCATTGGCCAGACCTACTTGAAATTGGGAAAATATGTTGAATCACTTGACAATTTCAATAGCAGCAGCAAAATATTTACTGAACTCAAGGATAGTTTTGGACTCTCTCTTTCTTTGCATAACCTGGGGATCTACTATTTAGAGACCGGAAAGATTGAGGAGTCCATAAAATATCTTACCGAAGCACTGATTCTTGGAAAAGAGACTGCTTCACCCATACGGATCAGAAATGCTGCCGAGGTATTGAGTGAAGTCTATGCAGATCAGGGAAAATTCAAAGAGGCTTATGAAATGCACCTCCTTTTTAAGGAAACATATGACAGCCTCTACAATGAAGAGAACCTGGTGAAGATCACCCAGCTGGTGGTCCGGAATGAATATGAACAAAGGGAGATCATTCAACTGGCTGAAATAGGCAGGCAAAAACAGTTTCGGAATTATTTGATTCTCTCCTTTGGTATGCTCCTGATCCTGGTTATTGTCATTTTTAACAGGTATTATATCAAAAGAAGAGCCAATATTAACCTTCAGATAAAGAACACGGAGATTGAATCGCAAAAAGAGACCCTTGAAAGGCTTTATGCGTCACTCCGGGATAAAAATGATGAATTATCCCACCAGAATGAAGAAATCCTTGCCCAGAAAGATCATCTCGTAGTGCTGAACAATGAGCTTGAGAAACAACAATCCATGCTGAATGCTACATTGAGTGAGCTTACCAAGGCTCAAACCCAGCTGGTTCAGTCTGAAAAAATGATGTCTCTCGGACAGGTTACGGCAGGGGTTGCACATGAGTTGAACAATCCCCTCAATTTTATCAGGGCCAGCATTAACCCCCTTCAAAGAAATCTGGAAGATCTGTTAAACCTGCTGCACAGGTATGATTCAGTGATCGAAGAGAATAAGCTATCCGGTGAATTTGGTGAAGTCGCAGCATTCAAAGAATTGCTGGATTTCCCTGTACTCGTCATTGAAACAATGGATTTGCTGAAGGGTATACAGGAAGGAGCGTCCCGTTCAGAGCATATTGTGAAGGAGCTCAGGACTTTTTCAAGAATGGATGAAAATGAGTTCAAAGATGTGAACATCCACGAGGGAATTGATTCCACGTTACTGTTATTGCGACACAAGTTACAGGATAGGATTTCAATTCATAAAACCTACGGAAAAATAGGGCCTGTGGAATGTTTACCGGGTAAATTGAATCAGGTATTCATGAATATTCTCAGCAACGCGATACTGGCCATTCAGGAGACTGGTGATATTTTCATTGAAACCAGCGGCATGAATGATAAAGTCAGGATCTCCATCAGGGATAATGGCATGGGAATGTCTCCCGAAACCAGGACCCATATCTTTGAACCTTTTTTTACCACCAGGCCCGTAGGCAAAGGAACGGGCCTGGGGCTATCAATCAGTTATTCGATTATTGAAGAACACACCGGGACCATTGAGGTTATTTCCGAGCCGGGAAAAGGTTCTGAATTTATCATTACACTGCCGTTCAGAAGAATCCAGTGAAAGTGAGTACCCTGTACCGGGGGAAACCGGGCATCAGACCCGGAAGAGATGCTCAATATGACAGGTATTTGCGGGCCTAACAGTTGATTATAGCCGTGACCTAAATGAAAAAACCCCCTGGAGAGGGGGTTTTTCGTTTTTCATCCGTCGCGAATCAGTCGGTAGCGGAGGATTCCCGCTGCAACTATTTAATTATCAGATTTTTAATGTGACCTCAGGAGGACTCGAACCCCCACCATGGGAACCGGAATCCCACGTTCTATCCTGTTAAACTATGAGGCCGAAACGGATGGCAAAGTTAATATTTTTTCCAAAACTAAACTTCTTCGGGCAACTCATCCCCGGTAAAGGGAGGATAGACATCGGTCATGTACATCAGGTACAAACTCAACCTCAATTGCCACCGAATCTGCCCCACCACCCACGGGTGCATTCCCCTGGGATATTTTGCGGTAATCAACACCGACCACCATGCGACAAAAATCAATAATCCCACATAAATTGACCTGAATATGAGGATAATACCATGGGGAATCCCCACATAAAAGATTCCAAAGAACAGCCTGAGCAGGGTGAGTCCCCGGCTCACTTTTTCGGGGCAGGAGATGGTTATATCAGTCCGGTCGTCAGAAGTTTTGAGCCCGAAACCCGGATATCCGTCCGAAAGATTGTACATCCTTGCCATCAGTCTGACCTCCCACCTTATAATTCCCACCTGGTAATCAAACATTGTTTCCGGGTAGTTCCCGGTAAACAGGATGACCCAGAAAGCCACGAACTGAAGGACGGCTCCCCAGAATCCAACGAACATAAGAATAAAGAGATGGGGAATGTAAATATAGAGCCATCCAAAAAAGGTCCTGAGGAGCAGTTCTCCCCTGGAATAATTCTCCTGGTGTTGAATCGACAGTTTCATGGATTTAATGTTTGGTTCTTTAATCCTCTCAAATTCAGAAAAATTCCCTTTAATGTCAACTCGCAATTGTGATTTAAATGCAAAAAAAAATCCTAATTTCGCACACTGTACAAGAAGTTGACAGCATGGATTACAAGTTTGCAGAAATTGAAAAGCGGTGGCAGGACTACTGGGAAGAGCATAACACTTTCAGAACCGAAGATGACTTTTCAAAACCCAAATACTATATACTTGACATGTTCCCCTACCCTTCGGGATCGGGGTTGCATGTAGGGCATCCGGAAGGGTACACGGCAACTGACATAGTGGCCAGGTACAAAAGGATGAAAGGATTCAATGTACTTCACCCCATGGGTTGGGATGCATTTGGATTACCTGCGGAACAGTATGCCATTGAAACGGGAACCCATCCTGCGATCACCACCGGGAAGAATTGCGACAACTTTCGCAGGCAGATCAAATCCCTTGGACTGGGCTATGACTGGGAACGGGAGGTAAACACCACGGATCCAGGCTATTTCAAATGGACGCAGTGGATCTTTATCAGGCTTTACAACACGTGGTTCGATGCGTTGCAACAGAAAGGACGCCCTATTTCCGAATTGGAGATCCCCCCCGGGATTCAGGCAGCCGGAGAGAATTCCATCCGTAAATACCGTGACGACCAGCGGCTTGCCTATTATGACAATGCGAGAGTATGGTGGTGCCCGCACTGCAGGATCGTATGTGCCAACGAAGAGGTACTCAATGACGGCACCCACGAAAAATGCGGAAATCCTGTGGAGAAGAAGGACCTGAAGCAATGGATGTTGCGGATCCCCCTCTATGCAGAAAGATTGCTGGGCGGACTAGAGGAAGTGGACTGGCCCGAAGGGGTTAAAGATATGCAGCGGAACTGGATTGGACGTTCAACCGGTGCCGAGGTGGATTTCCCCCTGGAGAACTCCGGCGAGAAGCTAAGGGTATTCACCACCCGCCCCGATACCCTTTTTGGCGCCACCTACATGGTGGTCGCCCCGGAGCATCCGTTGCTTGAAAAACTGATCATCCACACACAAAAATCAGAGGTTTCATCCTACGTGAAACGTGCCGCGCTCAAATCGGAACTTGACCGTTCCGATCTGTCCCGTGAAAAAACAGGCGTTTTCACCGGAAGTTATGCCATAAATCCTGTCAATGCACAACGAATCCCGGTTTGGGTTGCCGACTATGTGCTCATGGGCTACGGAACCGGAGCCATTATGGCTGTTCCCGGCCACGATCACAGGGACTTTGAATTTGCCACCGCCTTTTCCCTGCCTGTCATTTGCATTATGGACCCGGCTACCGGGGATGCAAAGCTACGGGCGAAAGTTCTTGAGGGAAAAGCGTGCTGGACTGAGGACGGAGTGTATGTGAATTCAGCGGACCCGGAAACCGGGCTGGATATCAACGGACTTTCAAAGGACCAGGGAATATCCCGGACCATCCGGTGGCTTCATTCAAGAGGGCTTGGCAATGAAGCCGTCAATTACAAGATCAGGGACTGGCTCTTCAGCCGGCAACGTTACTGGGGAGAACCCTTCCCTGTGATCCATTGGGAAGATGGGGAGATCTCCCTCCTTGATGAGGGGGAACTGCCGCTTCAGCTTCCGGAACTTGAGAAATATGAACCGGGTAGCCAGGGAGAATCCCCCCTGGCCAATGCGGTTGAATGGCTGCATGTGACCGATTCCAATGGTCGGAAAGGACGCCGGGAAACCAATACCATGCCACAGTGGGCGGGTTCCTGCTGGTATTACCTCAGGTACATTGATCCCCGGAATGAGCGTGAACCTTTCTCAGGCGAAAAGGAAAGGTATTGGATGCCAGTGGACCTCTATATTGGAGGCGCCGAACATGCGGTACTCCATCTTCTGTACAGCCGGTTCTGGCATAAGGTCCTGTATGATCTGGGGATCGTCTCCACAGATGAACCCTACAAAAAACTCTTTAACCAGGGCATGATTCTCGCATTTGCCTATGAGACCGCATCCGGGGCCAAGGTGCCGGGTGACCTCGTGGAGGAAAGAGAGGGGAGCTATTTTCATACCCAGACGGGTGAACCGCTGAACCAGATTGTGGCCAAGATGTCCAAGTCTCTTAAAAATGTGGTGAATCCTGATGATGTGGTATTGTCCAACGGTGCCGATTCATTGCGCCTTTATGAGATGTTCCTGGGACCTCTTGATGCGGTGAAACCATGGGTGGAGAACGGGGTGAAGGGAGTCTACAATTTCCTGAACAGGGTACATAAGTTTTTCGCCGACACATCCCATTACCACGAAGCAGATGAAGATCCCGAGGTGTTGAAATCGCTCCATGCCACCATCAGGAAAGTTGAAGGGGATATTGAAGCCCTCCATTTCAATACAGCCATATCCCAGATGATGATCTTCACCAACCTGTGCATTAAAAAGGGAAAAGTGCACAGGAACACTGCCGGCTCATTTATCAGGATCCTTTCACCCTTTGCCCCTCACCTGGCGGAAGAGGTCTGGAACATCCTGGACCATGAAACATCCGTTGCGCTGGCGCACTGGCCCTCGTATGATGAATCGCTCCTCCAGGAAAAGAGCCATGAGTACCCGGTCATGATCAACGGCAAGTTGCGGTTTAAGTGCCGTCTTCCCATCCATATGCCGGAAAAAGAGATCCGGAAGATGGTGCTGGGGCATGAAACAGCACTGAAGTGGACCGGCGGGAAGGATCCCAAAAGGTTCATATACGTTCCTGAAAAGATTATCAATATCGTTGTATAATGAAGAGCTGGAGAGATCCGCTGGCCATGCTGCTGCTGGCGGTTATAACCATTGGACTGGTATTTATGTTTTCTGCGGATCAGCGAGCCCAGCCCATATCCCCGCAGCCAGAAGAGATAATCCCGCAGGATGCCTCACCGGATCCCGAAGAGACGGTATATGGGTTGCCGGGAGGGGTTCAGCAGGTCTATTCCGGGAGGGTCAGGCGCAATGAAACCCTGGCCGATCTTTTGCTTCCCCAGGGTATCACATTTCAGGAGATCTACCAGATCTCCCTCCTGCCCGACTCCCTGCTCGATGAAAGAAAGATCAAACAGGGGAACAGTTATGCCTTTTTCACCAATTCTGATTCTACTGCGAGCCGGCCATCCTTTTTTGTATATGAAAAGGATCCTCTCAGTTATGTGGTGGTGGGTATCGGATCTGATTCCATCTGGGCTGAAAACGGAATCAAACCCATTTCTTTGAGGCTCCAGTTTGCCTCGGGAACCATCGAAACTTCTCTCTGGGAGTCCATGACGTCCAATGAGGTCAATCCAATGCTTGCTGTGGAGCTGAGTGAGATTTTTGCCTGGTCCATCGACTTTTTCGGGTTGCAGCCGGGCGACATGTACAAGGTGATGTATGAAGAATCATTTGTGGATTCCCAGTCCATTGGGATCCATCGCATCACGGGGGCCTGGTTCCTGCATTCAGGAACAGATTTCTGGGGCATCCCCTTTGAACAAAATGGGGTCAGGAGCTTTTTTGACGAGGAGGGGAACAGCCTGAGGAAGGCATTCCTCAAGGCACCCCTGCGGTTTTCCAGGATCAGTTCAGGTTTTTCCAACTCAAGGATGCATCCGGTCCTCAAGATCCGCCGACCTCATCACGGTGTGGACTATGTGGCACCCACAGGAACCCCGGTGCTCTCTGTGGGAGATGGATTTGTCTCCGGTGTGGGTTACCAGAAGAATGGTGGAGGCAATTACGTGAATATCAAACATAACAGCGTCTACTCAACTTCCTATATGCACCTGAGCGCCTTTGGAAAGGGGATCAGTCAGGGGGTTCATGTGAAGCAGGGGGACGTCATTGGTTATGTGGGAGCCACCGGGCTTGCCACCGGGCCGCACCTTGATTTCCGGTTTTATAAGAACGGCAGTGCGGTAAATCCCCTGAAGGTGGAGGCCCCCCCGGTGGAACCGGTGGATGAAGCCCGCAGGTCCGAATTTGCCATCACCAGGACCGTAACCATGCAGGCTTTAAAGTTGCTATAGCAATCCCTCCACCACCTCCGGGAGGTGCCTGTATTCAAGGGCATGTATTTTTTTCGCAAGACTATCTGAAGTTTCTCCCGTTTCCACCGCACAGGTTGCCTGGAAGATAATATCCCCTTCATCGTAATTCTGGTTCACATAGTGAATTGTAATTCCCGATTCGGTATCCCCGTTTGCAACCACCGCCTGGTGCACGCGTTGCCCGTACATACCCTTGCCGCCGTACTTCGGCAGCAGGGCGGGATGTATGTTAACTATCTTTCCCTCAAATTGTTCCAGGATCGAATCGGGCACCAGCCAAAGGAATCCAGCCAGCACAACGAAGTCAGTCCCCCTCTCTTTTAAAATAGAAAGCACCTCCCCTGTCTGGTAAAATTGCTCACGGTTGAATACAATCGTTTCAACATCAAAAGATTGTGCGCGGCTGATCACACCGGCTCCGGGCACGTTCGTCAGCACCAATTCGACCCTCCCCCGGGGATTCGTTCGAAAATATCGAATCAAATTCTCCGCGTTTGTCCCTGATCCGGAGGCGAATATGGTTATGTTCTTCATTTTTTTTTGAAAATAGTCGAATTTTGCATTTCTTTGCAGCGTTAAAATTAACCATTATTATTAATTAAAATTTATAGTCATGTCTGACATTGCCTCAAGAGTAAAAGCTATCATTGTAGACAAATTGGGTGTTGATGAGAATGAAGTAACTCCGGAAGCCAGCTTCACCAATGATCTGGGAGCTGATTCTCTTGATACTGTTGAACTTATCATGGAGTTCGAAAAGGAATTCAATATTGGTATTCCCGATGACCAGGCTGAAAGTATCTCCACCGTAGGTGAAGCCATTAAATATATTGAAGAAAACGCTGAATAAGACCCTGTCTTGACGTTCAAACATTTAGTGCGATGAGACGGGCTGTCGTTACAGGACTGGGGGCAGTCACACCCCTTGGAAAAAATTTACACGATTTTTGGGCGGCGCTCGTGAATGGAGTTAGTGGTGCTGATCTCATTACCCACTTCGACACTGAAAAATTCAAGACAAAATTTGCCTGCGAAGTCAAGGATTATGATCCGCTGGATTACTTTGACAGAAAAGAGGCCCGCAAACTGGATCTTTATGCCCAGTTTGCAATGATCTCTGCCCATGAGGCCTTTTTGGACGCAGGATTAGATGAAGCAGATCTCAACAAAGACCGCGCAGGTGTCATATGGGCGTCGGGCATCGGCGGGATCGAAACATTCAAGAATGAAATTGAGGGCTACCTGGAAGCGGGAAAGACGCCCAGGTTCAGCCCTTTCTTCATTCCAAAAATGATTTCAGATATTGCTGCAGGGCACCTCTCCATGCGATATGGCTACAGGGGACCCAATTACGCCACAGTATCGGCTTGTGCCTCCTCAACCAATGCCATTATTGATGCTTTTAACCTGATCCGCCTGGATATGGCTGACATTTTCATCACGGGAGGTTCAGAAGCAGCCATCAACGAGGCAGGGGTTGGAGGTTTCAATTCCATGCAGGCACTTTCCACCAACAATGCGAATTATAAAGGAGCATCCAGGCCCTTTGATGTAAACCGTGATGGTTTTGTGATCGGCGAAGGAGGCGGAGCCCTGATCCTCGAAGAATACGAGCATGCCAAAAAACGCGGGGCAAAGATTTATGCCGAACTGATCGGCGGAGGAATGTCTGCAGATGCCTATCATCTCACCGCACCGCATCCTGAGGGAGAGGGAGCCAAACTGGTCATGAGGAATGCCATGCGGGATGCAAAGATTGACCCCACGGAGCTCGATTATATTAACGTGCATGGAACTTCCACCCCGCTTGGTGATATTTCAGAAACCAAGGCCATTATCAGTGTGTTCGGGGATCATGCTTTCAACATGAACATCAGCTCTACCAAATCCATGACCGGACACCTCCTGGGGGCAGCCGGGGCCATTGAGTCCATTGCTGTGATCATGTCCATTGTCAATGGGCTGGTTCCTCCGACCATTAACCTGGAATCACTGGATCCTGAAATAGATCAAAGGCTTAACCTGACTCCAAACAAAGTCCAGAGCCGGGATGTCAAAATGGGGATGAGCAATACATTTGGTTTCGGGGGTCACAACACATCCGTCATTTTCAGGAAATTTAAAGATTAACCTTTTGAGGCAGGGACGGTTCTACCTGGAACTGGTGCGCATGCTGGGGTTTCTTCCCCACAGATTATCTTATTACAGGCTTGCATTCCATCCAAAATCTGCGGTTCATCACTCACCGGCTGGAAATCATATGAATAACGAACGCCTTGAGTACCTTGGAGATGCGGTACTGGGTGCGATTGTGGCTGATTACCTTTTTAACCGCTTCCCGGAGGAAAACGAAGGATTCATGACCCAGTTGCGTGCGCGCATCGTAAAGCGGAAAAACCTGGACCATCTCGCCGGGAAAATGATGATCCCGCAGATGGTCGAGGCGGTGATCACCCCGGGGAATAAATCAAAACACCTGTATGGAAATGTACTTGAGGCCCTGATAGGGGCAGTTTACCTTGACCGTGGCTACAAAGTTGCAAAGTATTTTTTTGTCCGGAAGATCATCAGGAAACATATCGACCTGGACCAGCT
>JAHEEC010000003.1:53959-64601 GCA_024640885.1 Bacteroidota bacterium
GGGGAGATCATTGCGGATAAGATCAGCACCTTCATGCAGGAGGTTGGTAAACTGGGGGCTGTAAGGATGTGTGTTCCGGTGGATCTCAAGAAAATCAGGAACCTGGAGCGGTTGTTGCTCTGGTAACCTTTTCAAAACAACCACTTGTAGAGAGGAAAAAGGACCGAATAGACCGGCAGCTCCAGGTTGTTTTGATATCCCTTCCTGTAGAGTGATTCCAGTACCGTGCCCTGCGGAACGACAGGCCGGAACATGCGGTGGTAAAAGGGGAAGAAACCCATCACCAGGTCAAAAACCATATCCAGCAGGAACAGAAGCCCTGCCAGCACAATGTAGACATCGCCAGTGGTCCGGATGGTGAACCCCGGTCCAAATTTACTGATCATGCAGATTGAGAAGGTCCAGATCAATCCCTTGATGAGGAGCCCCGGGGTAAGCAGGTAATTTGCTTTCGGACGAACCCGGGCCAGCGCGAGGAGTATGGTCGACAGGATCCCGCCCGCCAGGATCCCCGCCAGGAACCTCCATAGAATACTCTCCACGGGGAAAAACAGGAGGGCACTTCCAATGGAAGTCAGTTTCAGCAGAGACGATAGTTTGTGAAAAAAGTGCGCCCTTGCACTTCGCGGAATTACCACCTTTGTCAGCTTGCTCTTATATGTTGCAGCATGATCCAGTGCACCGAAGGAGGTGATCCTGATATCCGTGGTTTTCAATAGCTCCACGGTGTAAGACTGGCCATCGGCCCTGGTGTTGCGGCAATAACAACACCAGTCTGTGGCAACCGCTCCCTTTTTCATTGACATAAATTCTGCCAGGTCTTTCCAGGTAGATCTGAATTTTCCAAGCCTGAACCATTGCCCCTTCTGCTGATAGATATAGATGATCAGAAACACCCCGACCACAATGAAGAAAAAGGTTCCGGCCAGGCTCCCGGGATCCCGGAGGATGGCCAGAAGTACAGGAATAATGATGGCAGCAAGTGCAAATACCAGTGCAAACAGGTGCAGTGCATACCTAAGAAGGAGGATGGGGTCGTGCCATTCCGGCCGGTTAAAGTACGCTTCGGCCTCCTTTCTCTTTTCCCTTTTTGCCTTTGCGTGGCGGCGCATTCGTTCGCGCTCTCTCCTGATTACCTCTTCCGCCACCACCTCCTCATAGGTCGGGGCCCCATTTTCCGCCTCCTCCCGGCGGCTGATCAGTTCATTGTAGGCACTGTTGATCTCAAGGAACTTCTGTTTGGCACCCGGGCTGTGATTGAGATCGGGGTGGTATTTCATGGCCAGCTCCCGGTAGGCAGACTTGATTTGCCTGTGTGTAGCACCGGGCGTCAATCCCAGTACCTTATATGCATCTCTTGGTGACAATCGGGAGCTTTTGATGCAAGTTATCCAAACCCCCCATAATGACAAAATAAAGCTGCCCGCCGGGAGGACGGACAGCCTTTCACCATTAACCCTAAACTAAACCAACTGCCTGCTATTGCTTCGCTGGTTTTTTCTTTGGAGCTTCCTTTTCGATGAGTTCCTCATCCCCTTTTTCGCTCTTCTTATCTGCTTTAGTCTCCACCACAATCACCTTTACATGCTCACCATGCCCGTGCTTCTCCATGATCTCTTCCAGTTCCACCTCCGTACCGTCACCTGAGATCACATATACCTCCTTTTCCATATGGTTGAGATCCTTTGCGTCCACATGCCATTCGCCCTCTGCATCTCCTGATACGATGACTTTCACAACTTTCTTATCTCCCTTACCGGTCTCAATGTCTTTGTCCATGAGGATATCAAAGGTCTCCCCATCATCGCCCTTCATTACAATCACATATTCCTCTCCGGGAGACCCCTCCACAATTTTTTTCCTGGTGATCACCTTCATATCTTCACCGTCGGAGTCCCCTTCAGAAATCCAGACCAGGGTGTCACCCTGAACCTTTTTGATCCGTGTTTTACCTCCCTCTTCGGAAATAAATACCATGGTCCTGGAATCGTCTCCACCAGCAGTGTTCATGGTATAATTGTATCTCTGCATCCCTTCATGTTCCCCGCTGAGGACTTCCATCATTTTCATGGCGTGCTTCGCATCAGCTTCTTTATCGAATGTATAGGTGGTATCACTCACCACCTTGCCATCCTTTTTCACCTGGATGGTCATTTCGGTTTTTTCCTGTGCACTCAGTCCGGAGGTAAAAAGAAAAAGAAAAGCCAGGACCGGAATCGGCAAGTGTAACATTCTGTTCATTTGATTGGATTTAGTTGTTGGAACAAATCTATCCCAGATTATCGTTACATAGGTTTAAAGGATGTTAAAGATTGTTAAAACGCTCTGCGTGAACCACTGCGTAGAACTATCTTTGATCCATGAGCCGCACTGTATTATGGATATTGACCATTTTTTTGAGCCTGGCCATGATCGCTTTGGTGACCGTCCAGGTATACTGGATCAAACACTCCATTGCATCCGAACAGTACCAGCTTGGACTTGTGGTTAACCAGGCACTCTCGGATGTCTCAAACGATCTGGTGCAAAATGAGACTGTGATCAACATCCTGGAGGAGATACGCCCCCCGGTCATTCACTACCAGAGTCAGTCCATATGGAATTTTCATATCGATTGGCGAAGCAACATGGACCCTTCCGGAGATGAGAAGATAGAATTGAATGAGAACATTATCATGTACTCGCCGCCCCACCCTTCACTGAAGAACCAGAAAGTTGAAATGATCGACGATTCCATACTGGTGATCCTGGGAGAGGATGAACTGATGCATGACACCATCCTGGTATCGGCTATGAAACCCGATCAGGTGCGAAAGGAACTGAGCAAAAACTGGGAAGAACAGGAGGTCTTTGTGGATAAGATTGTAAGGAAGATGCTGGTGGAGGAGGAGCATATTGCGGACCGCATTTCAGGATCCCAGGTGGAAAATCTCCTTCAAAAAAAGCTCTCCGAAAGGGGGATCGATATGGCCTTTGAGTATGCAGTCTATGAGGAGGGCAAAAAACCCATATTCCAATCGGAAAACTTCAATGAGTACGAAGACCTGAAATACTTCAGGGCCTCACTTTTCCCTGGAGGTGTTTTTAACAAGAACACACTGATCAGCATCTACTTCCCCGGGGAGAGGAACCACATTTTAAGTTCCATGGGGATGATGGGTGGCTCCACTATGCTGATCACCCTCTTTATCTTAATGATGTTCTCCCTGGCCCTCTATATTATTTTCAAACAGAAGAGGCTCTCGGAGCTGAAGAACGATTTTGTGAATAACATGACCCATGAATTAAAAACCCCTATCTCCACCATCAGCCTTGCTTCCCAGATGCTTAACGACCGCTCCATCCCCGAGGAGCAGAAAAACCTCGCCCAGATCTCCCGGATCATACAGGCGGAAAGCAAGCAATTGGGATTCCAGGTGGAGCGTGTGCTGCAAATGGCCATTTTTGACCATGGGCAATTAAAGCTGAAACTGGAAGAGGTGGACGTACATGATGTCATTGAAACGGTGGCTCAGAATTTCCTGCTCCAGGTGGATAAGCGGGAGGGCCGGCTCGAGTTCTTGCCGGAAGCTGAGGATGCAGTCATCGACGGGGATCTCATGCACCTCACCAACGTAGTCTCCAACCTCATCGAGAATGCCATGAAATACACGCGCCGGACACCGGAGATACAGATTGCCACAAGAAACGAAAACGGATTCCTCATCATCTCGGTTGCGGATAATGGCATTGGGATCAACAAAGAGGATCAGAAACGGATTTTTGACAAGTTTTTCCGGGTTCCCACAGGCAACGTGCACAATGTGAAGGGATTCGGACTCGGCCTCAGCTACGTAAAGCTGATCGTGGAACAACACCATGGGTTTATCCGTTTAAAAAGTGAACCGAATAAAGGTTCCCAGTTTGATATTCACCTACCTTTACAGGTAGAATAACCACGCCAGCTCCAATGAACGAAATTAAACACAGGATTTTGCTAGCCGAGGATGATGAAAACCTGGGATCCCTGCTCCAGGAATACCTCCAGGCAAAAAATTATGAAGCGGATTGGGTGAATAATGGAGAAAAAGCCTTCAGGCACTTTGAACAGTTCCACTACGACCTCTGTCTTCTGGATGTAATGATGCCAGTCAAAGACGGATTCACGCTGGCCTCGGAGATCCGGATGATGAACAGCGCGATCCCCATCATATTCCTCACTGCCAAATCCATGAAGGAGGATGTGCTGGAAGGATTTTCGCTGGGCGCCGACGACTATATTACCAAACCCTTCAGCATGGAGGAGCTTCTGTTCAGGATCGAAGCGATCCTGAGAAGAACCAAAGGTACTGCCAGGGGCGGAGAAAAAAACACCTGGGAAATTGGGAAATTCAGCTTTGATACCAAGAAGCAGCTGCTTTCGGGGATCGGTACGGAACAGAAACTGACCACCAAGGAGACAGATCTGCTTAAGCTGTTGTGCAACAATATGAACCAGGTACTTGAAAGAAATTTTGCACTCAAAGCCATCTGGATTGACGATAACTACTTCAATGCCAGAAGCATGGATGTATATATCACCAAATTGCGCAAATACCTGAAATCAGATTCGAACGTCCAGATCATCAATGTGCACGGGAAGGGCTATAAATTGGTGGTGGATGAGGATTAGGGCGCATTAATCGAGCTTGAGCACAGCCAGGAAAGCCGACTGGGGCACTTCGATGTTGCCCACCTGCCGCATCCTCTTTTTCCCTTTCTTCTGTTTTTCGAGCAATTTCCTTTTACGGGTAATATCACCCCCGTAACACTTGGCGGTCACATCCTTTCGCACCGCCTTCACTGTTTCCCTCGCAATAACTTTCGCGCCGATGGCAGCCTGGATGGCCACCTCATACTGCTGCCTGGGGATCAGTTCTTTCAGCTTCACGCACATCCTGCGTCCGAAATCGTAGGCGTTGGAGCGGTGGATCAACGTGGAAAGGGCGTCCACCATCTCCCCGTTCAGAAGGATATCCAGTTTTACCAGGTCGGCCTTCTGGTATCCATGGGGCTGGTAATCAAAAGAGGCATATCCCTTGGAGATGCTCTTCAATTTGTCATAAAAATCAAATACGATCTCGGCCAGGGGCATTTCAAAGGTTAGCTCCACCCTGTTGCTGGTCAGGTAAACCTGGTTTTTCAGTAACCCTCGCTTATCCAGGCACAATTTCATGATCGCTCCCACATATTCGGCCTGGGAAATTACCTGGGCCCAGATATAAGGCTCCTCGATATGATCGATGGCTGTGGCAGCAGGAAGGCCGGAAGGATTGTGAACCTCCATCAATTCACCCCTGGTGGTCATCACTTTGAAGGAGACATTGGGCACAGTGGTGATCACATCCATGTCGAATTCCCGGTCAAGCCGTTCCTGGATGATCTCCATGTGCAGCAAACCAAGAAAACCACACCTGAATCCAAATCCCAGGGCTGCAGAAGATTCGGGCACGAATGTAAGTGATGCATCGTTCAACTGTAGCTTCTCTATGGATGCCCTCAGGTCCTCATAATCATCGGCATCTACCGGGTAAATCCCTGCAAAGACCATGGGCTTTACCTCCTCGAATCCTGAAATGGCTTTCTGACAGGGACGATCCACATGGGTGATGGTATCACCCACCTTTACCTCCCTGGAGGTTTTGATCCCCGAGATGATATATCCCACATCCCCGGCCGACAGCTGCTCCTTCGGTTCCGGTCCAAGTTTAAGCACACCGATCTCATCGGCAATATATTCTTTGCCAGAGGCCACAAATTTTACCCATTCCCCTTTCCTGACGGTGCCATTCAAAATCCTGAAGTAGGCAAAGATCCCCCTGTAGGAGTTGAAAATGGAATCGAAGATCAGGGCCTGCAACGGAGCTTCCGGATCACCCACAGGTGCAGGAATTCGCCGGATGATGGCCTCCAGGATCTCATCCACCCCCAATCCGGTTTTACCGCTGGCCTCGATGATCTCTTCACTCTTGCACCCGATCAGGTCCACGATCTGATCCTTTACTTCGTCTGGCATGGCGCTATCCATGTCCATTTTATTCAGAACCGGTATAATTTCCAGGTTATGATCAATGGCTTTGTAAAGATTGGAGATGGTCTGGGCCTGGATCCCCTGGGTTGCATCCACAATGAGCAGGGCACCTTCACAGGCGGCAATGGACCGGCTCACCTCATAGGAAAAATCCACATGACCGGGGGTATCGATCAGGTTCAGGATATACTTCCTGCCTTCAAAATCATGCACCATCTGGATGGCGTGGCTCTTGATGGTGATCCCCCTTTCGCGCTCCAGCTCCATATTATCCAGGACCTGGTTCTGAAAATCCCTTTCCAAAAGGGTGTGGGTCTTCATAAGCAACCTGTCGGCCAGGGTGCTTTTACCATGATCGATGTGGGCAATGATGCAAAAGTTGCGAATATGGTCCATGTGGATCATCCCTTTTTTTAACGTGCACAAAGATAGTAATCTCCGGGATATAAACCCCCCACCGAAGTGGCATACGCTCCAATTAAACAATATGGCGCCACTGCTGTTTTTAAGTTGTAGTTCCCCGGAACCTTAAATCTTTGAAACATGAATTCACCAGCTTCTTATTTCGCCCGGACCCGCCTGATTATCATTTCACTCCTCCTGGCCTTCATCACCACCTGGCCCCTTCCTTCAATGGCACAACCGCTTTCCGGTTGGGTGGAAAAAAGCAATGATTACACCAGGGTATTGCTCGAGGTCCTGGCCAGGCACTCCCCGGAATATGCAGGGAGCCTGGGGGTGGACGGATATGATGATCAGATCCTGGACCTGGCCCCGGGTTTCACCGAAAGGCATCTCAGGGACCTTGAGGATGTAAAGTCGAAATTGGAGGGCTTTTTAAAAGAGGAGCAGGTGGAACCGGTGAAGCAGGACCTCCAGATCCTGATCACCCATGTAAACGGTAAAATTGAAGGGATCCGCCTGGAGGAACAATACCTGCTGCCATATTATGACATGGTGGGTTTCATATACGGTGGCATCAAGAGACTGCTGGAAGATCGGATCCCCCCCGAACGACGGCAGGCCGCAGCGGTCAGGTTAAGGAGATACGTGGGTGGTGAAGAGGGTTATGAGCCCTTGACGGAGTGGGCACAGCTTTACATGGAAAGTGAATGGGCCAGGCCAGGCAGGCTTGCGCCTTACCGGGAAGAGGTCGAACGCAACCTGAGTACGAGCGATGAATACCTTTCGGAGATCAGGGTGCTGTTCAAAAAATATGAGATCCGGGGATTTGAAGAGGATTTTGATCGGCTGGTAACCCAGATCGAATCTTACAACCAATTTATCCGGACAGTGGTCCTGCCCGGGTCAAGGGACGATTTTAAGCAGCCCGGGGAAATTTATGCCTTTCAATTGAATCAATACGGCGTGGACATGCCCCTGGACCAGCTCACAGGGCGGGCGTTGGTGGCATTTAAAGAGCTGCAGGCACAGATGCAGATCCTGGCCGGTCAGATTGCAGAAACAAAAGGATTTTCTTCCGGTGATTACCGCGATGTCATCCGTTCGCTGAAGAGAGATCAACTCGACAGTGCATCCATTCTTCCGTTTTACCAGGGACAAATTGGGGCCCTGGAAGAGATCATTAAAAGGGAAAAAATCGTGACCCTTCCAGAAAGGAGCATGGTGGTCCGGCTGGCCTCCCCGGCCGAGAGTGCAGCTTCACCTGCCCCCTTTATGAGTCCTCCCCGGCTTATCGGGAACCAGGGCGAGTACGGGGAATTTGTCCTGCCAACCAGGGTGACCGGGGGAAGTGACGGTTCTTCCCTGGAGGTGGACGATTTCATGCACAGGGCTGCTTCCTGGGCCCTGACCGCCCACGAGGGCAGGCCGGGACATGAACTGCAATTCACCTCCATAGTGGAAAGGGGGGTTTCACAGGCCCGAATGATCTTTGCCATGAACAGTGTAAATGTGGAGGGATGGGCGCTCTACATGGAAGAACAGGTCCTTCCTTTTGTCCCGGTGGAAGGAAAGTTGATGATTCTCTGGAGCCGGCTGGTGAGGTCCGGGCGCGCCTTCCTGGATCCCGGACTGAACACTGGGACCATCACCACTGAAGAGGCCCGCTACATCCTGCAGCACGAGATCGTCCTGTCCGATGCACTGGTCCGCTCCGAACTGGAACGCTATCGTTTCAGGGCACCCGGTCAGGCCACCTCCTATTTCAATGGTTATCTCAGATTGATGGAGCTGAGGGCCGAAACAGAGATGGTACTGGGTGACCGGTTCAACCAGCTGGAGTTTCATGACTTTGTCCTCTCCCAGGGATTATTGCCCCCGACCCTGATCAGGGAGGCAGTGCAACGCGAATTCATTCCCGGGTACAAATAACAGATTACATTTTCAGGCAACCCTTTCAGGAAGGTCCGGTTAGGCGGTAGCATCCATCCTGGCCAGGTGAAAAAAAAGCGCCCCGGTTTCCCGGAGCGCTGAAGGTATATATGGTTTGAGTGATTCTACATCATACCCATTCCGCCACCAGGTCCGCCTGCCGGCATTGGGGGCTCTTTCTCCGGGATCTCTGTAATGGCACACTCGGTGGTGAGGAACATGCCAGCGATGGAAGCTGCATTTTCCAGGGCAATGCGCGCAACCTTTGTGGGATCGATCACCCCTGCATCAAGCAGGTTCTCATACCTCTCGGTATGTGCGTTGTAGCCGAAATCACCTTTTCCGTCACGGATGGCCTTCACAACTACTGATCCCTCAAGGCCAGCGTTCTCCACGATCTGACGAAGTGGCTCCTCAAGGGCCCTTCTTACGATGGCAATCCCTGTGGTCTCATCATCATTGGCGCCTTTAAATTTCTCGAGTTTTTCAATGGCACGCAGGTAGGCAACACCACCTCCGGGGATAATCCCCTCTTCCACGGCAGCGCGGGTTGCACTCAGTGCATCCTCAAAAAGGTCCTTCCTGGATTTCATCTCAACCTCTGAAGCAGCACCCACATAGATCACGGCAACGCCTCCTGCCAGTTTGGCAAGGCGTTCCTGCAGCTTCTCCCGGTCATAATCAGAGGTTGTATTCTCGATCTGTTTCTTGATCTGTCCAACCCTTGCTTCAATCATCTTCTTTTCGCCTGCGCCATTGACAATGATCGTGTTCTCCTTGTCAATGGAAATCTTCTCGGCGTTGCCCAGCATGTCCAGTTCTGCACCTTCCAGTTTGAGGCCCTTCTCTTCTGAGATGACGGTTCCTCCTGTAAGGATAGCGATGTCTTCAAGCATCTCCTTGCGCCTGTCTCCAAAACCGGGAGCCTTCACGGCGGCGATCTTAAGGGATCCCCTCAGTTTATTTACCACCAGGGTGGCCAGTGCCTCGGCATCCACATCTTCGGCAATGATCAGCAAAGGACGCCCGTTTTGGGCGGTGGCTTCCAGGATGGGAAGCAGATCCTTCATGGTGGAGATCTTCTTGTCATGGATCAGGATAAACGGATTCTCCAGGACAGCCTCCATCTTCTCCGTGTCGGTCACAAAATACGGGGAGATGTAACCGCGGTCAAACTGCATACCTTCAACCACATCTACATAGGTGTCAGACGATTTAGATTCCTCAATGGTAATCACACCCTCTTTTTTCACTTTGGTCATGGCCTCGGCGATCAGGGCACCAATGGAAGCTTCATTATTGGCAGATATGGCAGCAACCTGCTCAATCTTCTTGGTGTCGTCCCCAACCTCCTTTGATTGACTCTTAAGGCTTTTGATAACCTCCACAACAGCTTTGTCAATACCCCTTTTCAGGTCCATGGGATTCGCACCGGCTGTCACGTTTTTAAGACCCACCTGTACGATGGACTGGGCCAGAACGGTTGCAGTGGTTGTACCATCACCCGCATCGTCATTGGTTTTGGATGCTACTTCCTTCACCATCTGTGCACCTACATTTTCAAAAGGGTCCGCGAGTTCTACCTCTTTCGCTACAGTGACACCATCCTTGGTAACCTGGGGTGCACCAAATTTCTTTTCAATAATCACATTGCGACCCTTGGGTCCCAGTGTTACCTTGACAGCGTTAGCCAGTGCATCAATGCCTTTTTTAAGCTGATCGCGGGCTTCCATGTCAAATTTGATCTCTTTTGCCATTTTTATGCTTTTTTAATGTTACTTACTTTGAAATAAATAAAACGTCATTTTGAGAGATGAGAAGATAATCTTCATCATCAATGGATAATTCCTGACCGGCAAATTTCCCGTAAAGAACCTTGTCCCCCACCTTTACTTCCATGGGTTCGTCTTTCTTGTCGGATCCGACCATTACCACTTTTCCATGCTGTGGTTTTTCCTTCGCTGTATCTGGAATAATAATACCACTGGCGGTTTTTTCCTCAGCCTCCGAAGGCTTCACAAGAATTTTACCTGCAAGGATTTTACCTTTAAGTTCTGCCATTTTATTAGATTTAATTGGTTCGACATTATCAAAATCGCTATCTCTTTATCATAATTTGTGCCAAAGGGTGGAATCAAAAAAAAAGTGTCAGTAATATGACATACTGACACTTCTCATATTCGATAATTTTTTTTGGGTTTACTCGTCTCCTCCGTCAGAAGGCTCAGTACCAAATGATTCGGGTAAATCGATGGTTTG
>JAHEEC010000003.1:64701-91258 GCA_024640885.1 Bacteroidota bacterium
GGGGTTTCCATCCGTTCAGGAACCGGATCTTCCATTTCATGCTCCTCTTTTACAAACGCCTGGACGAGGGTTTCGGAAGTCAGCTCTTCCTCAGTAACGGCCTCTTCTGACAAATGCTCCCCGGAGTCCTGGTCCACTGCCTCCTCAAAGGATGTGTCCAGGGAAAATGAATCCACTGCAACCTCTTCATCCAGTTCAAGCAGCTCCCCATCAGGAACCGGGACGGGTCCAGGACCGGCATAGGGGGCATGCTGACTGATGATCACATCGGCCTGCTCATTGGATTCCTCCGAGAAGAGGATCCCCACAGGTTCCTCAGGGCGGGATTCCTCATCCGGTTCCGGCAGTTCAGGAGGATGTACTTCGCTGACCAGCTGGTATAGTTTGCTTCTGTCGCATGCATAGACCGCTGCCAGCTTCAGGGCCGCTTCCTTATCCCGACCCAGCGCCTCCTTTATCCTGACCTTCAGCATGTGTGCCAGGTTGAACATGGGATAGTTCCTGCACATGTCACTCACCTCATCCAGGATTGCCGGAGAGTAATGTTGGCTGTTCAGTAAACGGAGAATATCTGAAGGATCCATAGTTCAAAATATTACCAGGAGACGAATGCCCTGTTAAAGATGTCCTCGATCAGGTTTTCCACAATCAGTTCGATGAGCTCGTTTTCCACATCCGTCAGGTTCTGGGACGAATCATAATCCTCATACCTGGAAAAACTCGTATCATAGTCAAGCTCGGGTTGCACAAGGTTGGTGTATTTAACCCTCACGGTGATGGTGAGCCTGTTGCGGGCCGCCGTTTCATCGCCTGTGATGGCAGTGGGCCTTGTGTTGTAACCGGTGATCTCGCCCGAAAAGTCCACATCGCCACCATCTGTGGATAACCTCAAACTGGTGTTCCCCTGGATCTTGTCCATCAGGGCGTCGGTGAATACCTGGCTCAACTGGGCCTGCACAATGGGAGCCCTGTTGGGAAAGTATTCCACGGAATAGGTCAGTACCTCTGGCGAGATATTTACGCCACTGAAGGAGTAGGTAACCTTGCATTGGGTCGCGGTCAGCACCAGGGCAATAAACACCAGCACTGTACGCGCCCGCCCGGCGACCCTTCTTAAATAGTTGGTGTGATTATTCAATGTGGTACTCTTTAATCTTTCTGTAAAGTGTCCTCTCAGATATCCCAAGGTCCTGGGCAGCATATTTCCTCTTCCCGTTATGTTTCTCCAGTGCCTTGATGATCATCTCAATCTCTTTATCCTCAAGGGAAAGGGACTCTTCAACGATCTCTTCCGTATCGGTAATAAGCTCCTCATCCCGGTTGCTTTTCGAATTCATCTTACTGGTAATCAGGTTCTCGGCCTCCTCTGTCAGGTCATCAGGAGTGGAATAGAGCCTCTTGATGATCCCCGCATTATCCTGTTCGATATCCCGGCTCACGGAACCCTTTTCAATGATCTGGCCCACAAGTTTTTTCAGATCACTCATATCGCTTTTCATATCGAACAGGACCTTATAGAGAATTTCCCGTTCAGAATTGAAAGCCTCCTCACTCACCGGTTCCTTCTGGATCAATGCCGGCAGGCGGCTTTTATGGTAATCGGGCAGATAATGCATCAACACCGGGGCAGAGATCTCCCGCTCCTGTTCAATAATTGAAAGCTGCTCCGTCACATTTTTCAGCTGCCTTACATTGCCGGGCCATTCAAAATTCAAAAGCACCTGCCGCGCTTCATCCTCCAGCCGAATGGGAGGCATGCGGTAGCGTTCGGAAAAATCGGATGCAAATTTTCTGAATAACAGGAGGATATCGTTTCCCCTTTCCCGAAGGGAGGGGACATGTATAGGAACCGTGTTGAGGCGATAGAACAGGTCCTCCCGGAATTTACCTTTCCTGATTGCCTGGGAAATATCCAGGTTTGTAGCCGCCACCACCCTGACATCGGTTTTCAACACCTTGGAAGAGCCAACCCTGATATACTCACCTGTTTCCAGTACCCTCAGCAACCTTACCTGCGTGGAGAGCGGAAGTTCTGCCACCTCATCCAGGAAAATGGTTCCTCCGTTGGATACTTCGAAGTATCCTTTCCTGGTATCATGTGCCCCCGTAAAAGAGCCCTTTTCATGACCAAACAATTCCGAATCTATGGTTCCATCGGGGATAGCCCCGCAGTTGACTGCAATATAGGGACCATGTTTCCTCATCCCCAGGGCGTGAATGATCTGGGGGAAGTTCTCCTTTCCCGTACCACTCTCACCGGTGATCAAAACGCTCAGATCGGTAGGGGCTACCTGCCGTGCAATATCAATGGACCTCTCCAGTCCCTGGTAAGTTCCGATAATCCCGAACCGCTGTTTAATCTGTTGAATCTCCATCTACGCTCTGACAAAATAACCTGAAAGTATGACAAAATTACAATTTTAGCCGGATTCAAAAAGATTTATTCCCATAGTTTCCTATTTTTGAAATAAAATGGTGTCTCAGATCCTTGGAATTATTCCCGCCAGGTTCTCTTCAAGCCGGTTCCCGGGCAAGCCACTGGCACTGCTTGGTGAGAAACCAATGATACAATGGGTTTATGAAAGTGCTTCCCGCGTGTTCGATCATCTCGTGGTGGCCACAGATGATGAGCGGATCTTCGGGGAAGTTGAGAAATTTGGAGGAAGGGCGCTGATGACCTCTCCGGAACACAGCACAGGTACGGAAAGGTGCGCGGAGGCCTCACGCCTCTACAGGAAACAAACCGGCAAAAGCTTCAGCCACGTGGTGAATATTCAGGGCGATGAGCCCCTGATCCAATCGGAACAGCTTTCCACCCTTACGGATTGCCTCCGGAATCCTGAGACTGAAATTGCCACGCTGATCCAACCCATGCGCAACCATGATGACCTGCTTAATCCCAATGTGGTTAAAGTAGTGGTGGATCGTGCGCTTCGCGCACTCTATTTTTCCAGGGCGCCAATCCCCTTCATAAGGGACCGGCAGGATGCAGCCTTGGGCCATTCGCACACTTTTTATACACACATCGGTTTATATGCTTTTCACTCCCAAGTGCTTGAAGAGGTAGTTCATTTACCCGCTTCCGACCTGGAAAGGGCCGAATCCCTTGAGCAGCTGAGATGGCTGGAAAACGGATACTCCGTTCAAACCAGGGTCACCCATCTCTCTTCAATGGGTGTGGATACCCCGGAAGACCTTGAAAAACTGAGGAGCAGGATCTAAAGCCCTATTCATAATGTAGAATGTTTGCCGGGTTTGCACGGGCAGCACGGTAGGAGAGATAGACCACTGTGAGCAGTGAAAGCAGCATGGCAGTTCCCGCGGCGACCAGGTAGATCCAAGGTTTAAACCCGATGTTATAGGGAAAATCCTGAAGCCAGTTCTGCATAAAAAGGTAGGCTGCGATCCAGGCCAGCAATACGGATACACTCATCAGGCGCAATATCTCCCTGGATACGGCCATGATCACCTCCCTGATGCTCGCGCCCATGGCCTTCCTGATCCCTATTTCCCTTGTTTTTCGATGGGTATTGTGCAAGGTAAGGCCAAAAAGCCCCAGGCAGGCAATGAAGGTGGAAAGTATGGCAAACATCAATGAGATCCTACCCGTCCTGCGCTCCTCCTTGTAGTAATAATCCAGTTCTTCATCCAGGAAGAAGAACTGGAAAGGTGCATCATAGGTCATATCCATCCACGTCTTTCGAATCCTGTTCATGGTCCCGGGCACCCCTTTCCCAGCCACGCCCAGCCTGATGGTGATATAACCGGCCAGGTCGTTCCGGGGACTTTTGAAGCGGATCATGTAAGGTCCCACGGGTTCGTGCAGGGAGCTGTGATGAAAATCATCCACCACACCAATGATGTTCAGTTGATTTGTATCCCCATCCTGGGTAGGTTCCATGATGACCGTCGAGAAAGGATCTTCAATTCCGTACTCCCTGACCGCCGCCTTATTAAGGAGGATGGCCGATGTATCTGTGGAAAACCGTGAATCAAAAAAGCGGCTTTTCTCACCCGTTAACTTAAAATCATAGGTCTCCATAAACTGGTAATCCACATAATTGGTGGCAAAAAGGTAGTTCTTCGAAGCCCCCCGTCCTTTGATCTGATAGGACTCTGTGCTGTTGTTGAATCCCAGGTAAGTGGTGGAATTTGATGCAGAAACAACCCCTGGTATCTTCTCAATTTCCCTGCAGAAGGTCCCGATGCGGTTTTCCAGGGGATAGATCCTTTTCATGACCAGCAGCTGGTCCTTCTCATACCCCAGGTCTTTATTGAGCATGTAACGCAGCTGGTTGGATACTATCAGTGTTCCAACGATAATGGCCACAGACATGGTAAACTGGGTAATCACCATGATGCTCCTGAAATTGCTTGCCCTTTTCATGCCAAGGAAATCACCCCTGATTCCCTCCACGGGACGGAACCTCGCCAGGAAAAAGGCCGGATATATACCGCTGAAGAGGCCCACCACCAGTGCAAGCAAAAAGATCAACGGATAGAGGTACCGCTCCTGGGAAGATTCCATCCTCAGGTCCAGCTCCATGGCGCGGTTGAACCAAGGAAGGAACAGCTCCACAATGATCAGTGCAAATACCATCGCAATCAGGCTGAGGATCACCGATTCGGTGAGAAACTGACGGATCAGCAGTTTCCGGTCAGCACCTGCCACCTTTCTTATTCCGATCTCACGTGCCCTTGTGGTCGACCGGGCGGTGGAGAGGTTCATGAAATTGATGGAGGCGATCAACAGGATAAAGAATGCCACCAGGGCAAAAATATGGATGTATATCCTGTCATTCACCGGCCTGAAACAAATATCCAGCCCCACTTCGATATCGGGTTGAAGATGAATATCCCTCAACGGTTGAAGATATACCCCGTATCGGTTCCCCCCCGCAATCCATTCCTCAGGTTGGAGACCCAGAATGGATTCAAGTTCAGGCCTGATATGCTCCATCATTACAACGGCCATTTTTTCTTCCACCTTCTCCCTGTCGGCACCCTGAGCAAGCAACACGTAGCTGAAGATGGAGTTCTGGAACCAGGTATCGCTCTGGGCCTGGTCAATCTTTGACATGGAGGCAATAAAATCGGCGAAAAAATGGGAATTTTCGGGAAGTGCCTCAATGACCCCTGTTACCACATAGTAATTGCTGTCCCTGTTGACACTGAGGGGAAGTCCCAGGGGGTTCCTCTCCCCAAAGTACAACCTGGCCTTCTCCTCGGTGATGACAATGGAATTGGAACGTGACAATGCCGTGGAAGGATCTCCCAGGATAAAATTAATGTCGAAAATATCAAATATGGTGGAATCGGCGAAGAGGAAATGATCTTCGATATATCGTTCACTGTCGTACCAGATCAACCGCTGGTTGAATACATCGAACCGGACAAACTTCTCAATTTCGGGGATCTCCTCCGTAAAGGTGGGGGCCATGATCATGGAGGACCATGCACCCCTGAAAGGTTGCTCACCCATCACCCCATCAATATAAAGCCTGCAGATCCGGTCACTTTTTTCATGGAACCGGTCATAACTCAGTTCCTTCAGAATGAACATGAGGATGAGGATAGAACTGGCCATGCCAATGGCCAACCCTGAAATATTGATCAGGGTGAATACTTTGTTTTTGCTGATATTCCTTAGTGCTACAGTAAAGAAGTTCCTCCACATGACACCTCCGTCGGCACAAAGAAACAGTTTTCGTGCCATAAAGTTTAAACATTTGCTAATAAAGTGGTTGATCTAAGAGTTGTGGAACCTGCTTCCGGTGAAAGTGTTCGAAAACGTACCTGGCCGTACGATATAGAACAAATGGGAATCAGAGGGCAAAAAATGCCCTGAAGGTATAGAGGGAATAATCCTCCGAAATGTGCTCAAAATCATACTCCAGTTTATTGCCTGAAGTTTTTGCAATCTCGATAAAACCAAGTCCGGCTCCTCCTTTTTCCGTAAACTCCCCATTGGTCATGGTGTACTTATAGAGCTCCCTCAACTCTTCCTTGCTGTGATTATTCACATGGTCGATCCTTTTCCGGAGGGTGGCCACATCCTCATTTCTGACCGGATTCCTGGTCACCAGTTCGATGCTGGAAGAGTTTCGGTTGATATGGCAGGATGGACACAATCCCGAATTCGTATCCACGCTGCAATTCATCTGTTCGCTGTATTTGGTAATGTTCTCAAGAGCCTCTATCATGATGGATATCATCTTCTTATAGGTCTTGAATGAGAGGTCGTGATCGTGTGCGGCCATTTTGAACTCCGACAGCAACCTATCGATGGTAATGAATGAGAGTGGACCCTGGTACGACAGGATTGACTGACTCAACATGGCTCTTCTGCTTTGATACGAAATTTAAGAAAAACTCATCAAAGATTCATCCTTGTTATCCACATACCCGGAATCCTCCTTTAGTTCATTTCCAAGACTGGCCTCTACGGCAAGCCTGTCACACCTTTCATTTTCAGGGATATTCGCGTGACCCTTCACCCATACAAACGATACGGTATGGTTCCGGTAAAGTTCCAGGAACTTCTGCCACAGATCCGCATTTTTCTTTTTCTTAAAACGTTTGGCCTCCCAGTTAAAAACCCACCCCTGGTTCACCGCGTCCGCCACATACCTTGAATCGGTGTATATTCTCACACCCAGGTCGTCCCGTTTAAGAGCTTCCAGTCCCCTGATCACAGCAAGGAGTTCCATCCGGTTGTTGGTGGTCAGCCGGTACCCTTCTGAGATCTCTTTCCTGTGATTGCCATATATCATCACTACACCCAGCCCGCCAGGGCCTGGGTTCCCTCTGGCAGCGCCGTCCGTATATACGACTATTTCACCCTGGGACATGGTTGCATCAACGGACAAGCGTCATTTCCCGCACAAGGTGCCCTGCCCCCGCATATTTATCAATAATGAACATGACATACCTGATATCCACGTTGATACACTTCTGAAGCTCTGTCTCAAAGGCCACATCTCCGCTCATGGCCTCCCAATTGCCATCAAATGCAATTCCAACCAGTTCACCCTGGGCATTGATCACCGGACTTCCCGAATTGCCACCGGTAATGTCATTGTTGGAAGTGAAGCATACCTTCAATGACCCGTCTGAACCATAGGGGCCAAAATCCTTTTCAATATAAAGTTCCTTAAGTTTATCAGGGACCACAAACTCAAAATTGGTCGGATCCTCCTTCTCCATGACACCCCTGAGGGTCGTATAATAGGAGTAGAGGACTGCATCCCTCGGAATGTAATCTCCCACGGTCCCATAATTCATGCGGAAGGTGGAATTGGCATCCGAATAAAACTCCTTCTGGGGATACATCTCAACGAGCCCCTTCAGGTATAACCTGCGCCCCCTTTCAAAGCCTTCATTATTCTCGGCAAGCCGGCCTCTCAATTCAAAATAGAGCCTTGCATCCAGGGCTGCCTTATAAGCAGGATCCTTTCTCAGCACCTTCAGGGTCGGATTGGCCATGAAGGAAAGAAATCGATCATGGTCCACCACGAAGGATTTTTTAAAAAGGCCATCCACGTATTTGTCCACATCACCTTTGTATTTAGTCTTGACTTCCTGGATATTACCGGGCAGATACTGGTCATCAAGATCATTAATGAGCAAGCGGATCATTGCGCCTGTCACCTTTTTATCGGTGGCGGGATTATAGTCCTTGTAGAATGTTTCAGAGAATTCGACCAGGCGATCGATCACCAGTTGGGTCCTTTCCTGAGTGGATTCCGGATCAGCCAGCACCCTTTCGAGCATCTGAAGATACCTTGCAAAGGCAATGGCTTCCATTCCTCCCTCCATATCTGATCTGAGAATGGCCTCTTCAAGGTACTGGGATGCATTGGCGATCTCCTTCCTATTCTCCACTCCCTTCCTGATTTCATCAAGCGCATTTCCGTAGAGGGCTTTCCTCTCCTCACTCTGATTGACCCATTCCTGGAAAGCCTCTTCACGCATTTGCTGCTTCTCAAGGACTTTCAGCCTCCTCAATCCTTCGCTCTGTCCGATGGAGTATTTCCAGTAGTTGGCAGACCGGGCATATTTTGAAGCATACTGGATCCGGATCTTCTCGCTTCCCGACATATCTTCCATCATCAACTCCTGTTTTGTCCCCCTGATAAGGATCCTGTTGGGATGGGTGATCTCCAGCAATTCCTGGATTTCCCAGGAGGTCATATAGCGGTCTGTGCTTCCGGGAAAACCCATCACCATTGTGAAATCACCCTTTTCATACCCTTTCAAAGAGATGGGAAGAAAGTGTTTCGATTTCAGCGGCACATTGTCGGCACTGTAAGGGGCGGGTTTTCCGTCGGGTCCCGTATACACCCTGAACATGGAAAAATCACCGGTGTGGCGTGGCCACATCCAGTTATCGGTATCCCCGCCGTATTTGCCCACTGACTCGGGCGGTGCACCTACGAGCCTCACATCCAGGAAGGTTTCAGTCACAAACAGGAAGAACCTGTTCCCACCGAACATATCTTCGATATCGGCTTCGTAATGGGTCCCCTCCGTGGCTTCGGAAGCGATGATCTCTGAAATAGAACCGATTTTTGCCCGTCGCTCTGCCTCTGACATTTGTTCGTTCAGCTGGGGCACGATCCGGTCGGTCACCTCCTCCATCCTTACCAGGAAGGTAATGGACTTCTCCAGGTTGGGCAACTCTTCATCCCTGGTCATGGCCCAGAAACCATCCTTCAGGTAGTCGTGCTCCATGGAACTGTGAAACTGGATCTCATCATAGCCGCAATGATGGTTGGTAAGCAGGAGTCCTTCCGGTGAAACCAGTTCTGCTGTACAGGATCCTCCATCGAGGGCTCCAATCGCATCTTTTAAACTTGCATGATTCACGCTATAGATCTGGTCTGCAGTGAGCTGCAATCCCATCCCGGACATTTCGTCCATGTTCAACTGGCCGATCAGGCTCAATAACCACATTCCCTCATCCGCACGCACCCTCATCTGGAATGCAAAAATGAGTCCCATAAAAAGCAGAAATACTTTTTTCATCCTGTTCACAATTAAAATGATTTGATCATTAATAACTTTGGTATCAATCTACAAATATTGCAAAATTAAACCCTTGCGGCAACATGTTTAAAAAATATTCAACCGCATCTGTTCATTCAGCAACCTGAAGGAGTGCCTGTGATATTGGCACGGTCCTGACTTCATCACCGCCTCCCTGTGAAAAAGGGTGGGGTATCCCTTGTTTTTGTTCCATCCATAGAGGGGATATTGTTCATGCAGCCCGCACATATATTCATCACGGTATGTTTTTGCAAGGATTGAAGCAGCAGCGATGGAGGCGTATTTGGAATCGCCCTTCACGATGCAACTGAAGGGTATCTCCCTGTAGGGTTTAAAACGGTTCCCGTCAATGATCAGTTTTTCAGGCACCGATTGCATCTTTTCAATGGCCCTGTGCATGGCCAGAAAGGAGGCATTAAGGATATTGATCCGGTCGATCTCTTTCTCATCAGCCATGGCCACACCAAAAGAAACTGCTTCGGATTCCACCACATCCCGGAGGAGCTCCCTGGTTCTGGCTGAGAGCTTTTTGCTGTCGTTCAAAAGCGGGTGATGAAATTCCGGGGAAAGGATCACCGCTGCCGCAAATACGGGTCCTGCAATACAACCCCTGCCGGCCTCATCACATCCGGCCTCAACCACCCCGGGGGTATGATAGGCTTCAAGCATCTGCCTCAAGGACCTGCTGAACGGCATTCCAGAGATTATGGGCCGTATGATCCCAGCTGAATTCCACCCGCCGGATCCGTCCCAGCTGGATGAGTTCCTGCCGCAGTCCCTCCTCCTTTACGATCCTTGACATCCCGTCCCGGATGCTGCCCGGACTTTCGGGAGAGACAAAAATGGCCGCATTTCCCGCAATCTCGGGAAGGCTGGTCACCTTGGAGGCAATCACCGGGATATCACATTTCATCGCTTCCACAATGGGGATCCCGAATCCCTCAAAATAAGGGACAAAAGTCATGGCCCAGGCTGCACCCAGCACATCGTTCAGTTGTTCGGGGGAGAGGCGGCCCGTAAAGATCACATCCTGTTTGTTTTCCATCCTTTCCAGCTGCTCCTCCATGGACCTGGTCAGAAAGAACTTTTCTCCCACCAGGACCAGTTTGTAATTCCCTTCGTTTTCATCTTTAAACAGCTGAAATGCCTTCAGAAGGTTGGTGATGTTTTTCCTGGGATGTAGGCTTCCCACGAAAACAAAGTAGGGTGAACCCCCGGTGTAGTTGCTCCTTACCTGCTCGGCCACCTCTTCCGAAATGGGATGAAAAAGTTCATTGGCACCATTGTAAGCCAGGTCCACCTTTTCCTCCGAAAGATCATACTGGTTAATTAGATCCCTTCTGGAATACTCTGAAACGGTCACGATGCGATTGGCAATCCGGGCAAATCGGGGGAAAAAATAGCGGTAATACTTCCTCACCAGCCATGGAAGGTCACCCGGCCGGTGTTCAAAATTGATGTCATGGATCACGTTCACGCACGGGATCCTGATCTTTAACGGAAGAAACCCGTCGGTGCTCAGAAAAAGGTCCGGCTTATGCTTTTTCAGAAAGGCATTCACCCTCCATTCGAACCAAATGTACCATAAAACCGGATGCCGTGTGGGCGGTCTTAAAATGACAGGCGTCACATTGTCTCCGAATACAACCTCTTTGCTGAATTTCCTGTCAAACAGGAAGAGGAAATGAACCTCCGGGTGTGCTAGGGTGATCCTCTTCAGTGTCTCATAGGTAAACCAGCCAATGCCGTCGAGTTTTCCCGGCATCAGCAGTCGCGTGTTCACCGCAATCGTGAGCTTATTTATTTCCTGGTCCAAGGAGGCCTGTGACTTTTCTGCAGCGAACTTATTACATTTGTACTGAATTAAAAAATATTTTTGGCCGTCCATTCACCTGTCGTCCAAAAAATGCCTGAATTTGAAAAAGCGATTCGTTACCAACCTGGCACTGCTGGTCATCCTGAACCTGCTGATCAAACCCTTCTGGTTTTTTGGGATTGAGGTTGGGGTTCAGAACCAGGTAGGTGAAGCGATGTATGGCTTTTACTTCTCCCTGTTTAACTTCTCCTTCATCCTGAATATTCTTCTGGACCTGGGCATTAACAATTTCAACAACCGCTCAATTGCCAGGGATCATCACCTTGTGAGGGCCCATCTGGCTGCCATCATCCCGCTGAAACTCTCCCTCTCGGTGGTCTATGCCCTGGTGGTGCTGATCTCGGGCAAGATCATCGGCTATTCGGATGAGCAATTCAGCATGCTCTGGATGCTGGTGTTGAACCAGTTTCTGGCCTCTTTTATCCTATACTTCAGGACCAACATCAGCGGACTTCAGTATTTCAGGACAGACAGCCTCCTGTCGGTCATGGACCGGACCCTGATGATCCTTTTTACCGGATTGCTATTGTGGGGGAACCTGACCAGCGAGCCCTTCCGGATCGAGTGGTTTGTCTATGCCCAGTCGGCCTCCTATACCCTCACACTGATCACCTGTGCTGCCATTGTCCGTTTCAGGGCCGGATCTTTATTCGGTCCTTTCAGCCTCTCCGGATCCCTGAAGATCCTGCGCCAGAGTTACCCCTTTGCCCTTTTGATCCTGTTGATGTCCCTCTTCAACCGGGTGGATTCCGTCATGTTGGAAAGACTCCTGGACAACGGGAAAGAAGAGGCCGGCATCTACGCGCAGTCATTCAGGATCTTCGACGCAGCATCGCAGTTTTCCCTCCTGTTTGCAATGCTCCTCCTGCCCATGTTCTCAAGAATGCTCCGCCTGAAGCAGGAGGTGAATGAATTGATCAGGATCGCCCTTCCCATGCTCATGGTGGCCGGGCTGTCAGTGGCCATATCGTGCAACTATTACAGCAGGGAGATCATCGACCTGCTCTATAAGTCCCATGCCCTTTACAGTGCCCGCATTTTCGGGATCCTGATGATCGGATTTTTATTTATTTCCATCAGTTACATCTATGGAACCCTGCTGACGGCAAACAACAACCTGCGGGAGCTAAATATCCTTGCCGCTTCCATTGTGGTGCTGAATATTACGCTCAACCTGATTCTCATTCCGAGATACCAGGCCCTTGGTGCAGCCATCTCAAGCCTTATTTCCCAGGCTTCCTATGCCATTTTGCAACTGGTGATCTCCACCCGTATTCTCAGGATCCCGCTGAATGTGAACATTTTTCTCAGGTTACTGGCCTTCCTGGCCATCAACCTGGTGGTGGGTTACCTGTCTCTCCTCATGGCAGGCTGGATCACCGGGTTTATGCTCCTCCTGGGCTCATGCCTGATCAGTGCCCTGTTGCTTGGACTTTTCAGGCCAAGGGAGATCCTTGCGATCATCAGGTCGCCGGCCGGTTAAGTGTTAGAAAATTGTTCATTGAAATCGGATGGTGAAAGCATGATAACCGGAGGCAATGGCTAATTTTGGCAAAACCAATGACCCGAATGATGGCTGAGCAAAAAAAAGATGAAAGGCTGAGAAGGAGCCACAGAACCTCCATTTTGTTTAACAACCGTGAGCACGAGGCCATCAACCTCTACTGTGAGAAATACAAGATCAGGAACAAATCCAAATTCATGAGGGAAGCCATCATGACAGAGATCCTCAAACGGTTCGACGAGGATTATCCTACCCTGTTTGAATTTGAAAAGCCAAACCTGTTCTATTTGAAGTAGGCTTTCCCGCGCGGGATGGCTTCAGGGCAGAAACCCCGCCCTCCCTTAAATCAGTTCCAGGGAATAGATAATGGCTTCCAGCTGCTTGATTTTCACCCTCTTCTTCTGATTGGGGTAGTAAATATATCCATCCACCGTAACGATCCGTTTCCGTTTGGCGTCATAAATTGAGTGGCTGATGAAGGGGCCACCCATAAAGCCATTTTCAAGTTCCCACAATCCCCGTAACTCTACCACGTTCATTTGGTTGCTAACTATCTCGAAAGCGATGGGCCTGAACATTTTCGAAATGGTCATGTAGGAATCCTCCCTGGGCCCCTCAATATAGGTCCGGGTGAAATTATTGCGCTGTTCGATGAGCTTTTCGGTGGTCAGATCTTCCGGTCCCTCTGCCGGGTAATCATAAATCTGGATCACCTGGGAAAGGTCCGGGGCCTCAATGGAGACCGATGTATAATCTTCGGTACTGAAATCAAGGTTGTAACCTCTGGGAATGGCCAGGCGGATCTGGTGATGGGCGGCGATCTCCTTTTGAATGGCCGGGTCTTTTGAGCTTTGGTATGTACTCATGAGCCTGTTCCGGTCATATTGTACCAGGAAGCTCTGGATCTGATCTTCGTTCTCACCGATCAGCTGCCTCAGTTCTGCCCCTGTGGAGGCTTCCAGTTGCACCATGATCTGGGGTTTGGCCCACACATTTTCCCGGAACCGGATCTTTGGTTCCAGGCCCGACTCAATGGTGGCCAGCACGATGGACCTGTGAAACTTGTAAAACCCATCGAAGGATGCAGAAGTGATCTGGATCACATCGAACAATGGCTCGGACTGGGGCAAACCGTCAAACTCCTCCATGAGGATATCCTTCAACAGATCACCCGCCGAATTATCCCAGTTGAAGTTGTCCATGACCACTAGGACCTCACCGGCCCCCCCGGTGATGTTGGGCATGATCTTTCCACCTGCACCCCCCTGTTTCTGCAGCGTATCGCATGAGAACGGGAGCAACACCAGAGAGGTAAGGAAAAAAAAGCCTGTCCACCGCAGCAGACAGGCCCCCATTATCTTTCGGATATTACTCCTTTCCATCCTTGATTTTTTTCGGATCCTTGGTGTCGTCGATCACATCATCATCCGCATCTTCGGAAGTGGCTTTCTTAAACTCCTTCATGCCCTGTCCCACACCACGCATCAACTCCGGGATTTTGCGTCCTCCAAAGAGCAGCAGGACAAGTAGAACAATCACAACGATTTGCCACACTCCAATTGCAAGGGTTATAAAAGCTTCCATTTCTTTCTATTAATAGGTTTGAAATACAAAAATAGCTAAATAATTGGTCTATTTATTAAATAATCCGATGATGTCATTTAAATTGGCGTAAAGCAGCAGGCTCAGCAGCAGGACCATCCCCACGATCTGCGCATACTCCATAAATTTGTCGCCCGGTTTCCTTCCGGTGATCATTTCAAACAGCAGGAACATCACATGTCCGCCATCCAGGGCCGGGATTGGCAGGATATTCATGATGGCAAGGATGATGGAGAGAAATGCGGTCATGTTCCAGAAACTCTGCCAGTCCCAGGTGGAAGGGAAGATGCTGCCGATCTTGATGAATCCACCAAGCTCTTCGTAGGCCTTGGTTTCTGGCTTAAACAGCATCTTGAGCTGTTTCAGATAACTTTTGGTGATGTCCACTCCATGATTGATCCCTGCAGGGATGGACTGAAAAAAGGAATACTTCACCTCCACCGGATCAAAGAAATCAAAATAGAATTTACGCTGGAATCCAAACAGGCCCTCCTGGTTTGTGGTGACCTCCATCTGAAGGGTATCTGCACCCCGAAGCATGGTCAGTCCAAAAGATTTAAGGGGGGTTCCCCTGGTCTTATCCAGAAACTCATCGTAAAACTGAACCGGTTCCCCGTTCACTGCGATTAACCTGTCTCCTACCCGGGCACCTGCCTTTTCCATTCCACCGTCATCAACCACCACTCCGATCACACATGGCACCCTGGGCTCCATGGCGTACTGGATCTTCAGGAGCCGCGAAATCATGCCCTCCGGAACCCGAATATCCATCATTGTGCCCTCCCTTTCTACCTGGATGAGCTTGGTTCCGTTGACCACGATATCGGGGTGTATGGCGGTCCATTTCTCCACCTGTTCGCCGTCAAGGGAAATAATTTTATCTCCGTTGCGGAGTCCCATTTCCACGAAAGTGCTATCGAACGCAAATCCGTATTCCAGGCGGTCCACAGGCACGTAGGATTCCCCCCACTTGAAGAAGACCAGGATGTAGATAAACAGGGCCAGCAGAAAGTTGACGATCACCCCGCCCAGCATGATCAGGAGCCTTTGCCAGGCTTTCTTGGATCTGAACTCCCAGGGTTGGGGCGGTTTCTTCATCTGCTCCCGGTCAAGGGACTCATCGATCATTCCGCTGATCTTCACATATCCCCCCAGCGGGAGCCAGCCAATTCCATATTCGGTATCGCCTACCTTCTTTTTAAACAGGGAAAATCCCGCATCAAAAAAGAGATAGAACTTCTCTACCCTCACTTTAAATATCCTGGAGAGGGTAAAGTGACCCAGCTCGTGCATCACGATCAGGATCGAAAGGCTCACCAGAAGTTGTGCTATTTTTATCAATACATCCATTTCTGCCTAAATTTGTTCTTTGGCAACCCGCCGTGCCTGCAGGTCTGATTCAAAATAATCTTCGAGTTCGGGAGCCTTGACAAAGGAAGATTTTCCCAGGGTGTTTTCAATGACATCAGGGATACCAAGGAACCCTATCTTCTTTTCCAGAAAGGCCTCAACTGCAACCTCATTTGCCGCATTCAGAATACAGGGCCAGTTCCCCCCTCTTTTCAGCACTTCATATGAAAGTGCAAGATTACGAAAAATTTTCGTATCCGGCTGCTCAAAGTTCAATTCCGGGTAATCTGTAAAACTGAACCTTTCGAAGCCGGATTTGAACCGGTCCGGGAATGAAAAAGCATACTGAATGGGCAGGCGCATATCGGGCAACCCCATCTGTGCCTTGATGGACCCATCCACGAACTGCACCAGGCTATGGATGATGGATTGGGGATGCACCACCACTTCGATCTGATCGGGAGCGACCCCGAAAAGCCACCTGGCTTCAATCACCTCCAACCCTTTATTCATCAGGGTGGCAGAATCAATGGTGATTTTCGGACCCATGCACCAGTTGGGATGACACAGGGCCTCTTCGGGGGTTACTTTTTCCAGGTAATCCAGCCCCTTGCCCCTGAATGGCCCCCCCGAGGCAGTGAGGATCAGCTTCTCGATCTCATTTCTACGCTCACCCACCAGGGATTGAAATATGGCCGAGTGCTCAGAATCCACCGGGATGATTTGTACCCTGTGGCGGATGGCCTCCTCCATGATCAGCTTTCCTGCAACCACCAGGGTCTCCTTGTTGGCAAGGGCAATATCCTTTCCGGCCCTGATGGCCTCCAGGGTGGGTCTTAAACCACTGAATCCCACCATGGCCGTAAGCACCATATCCACCGTATCGAAGGCAACCACCTGGGCAATGGCCTGATCCCCGCAATAGACCTTGGTGGGATAGTGGCTCAGTGCATCTTTCACCTTCCCATAGTGCTCCTCATTCCCGATCACCACCACATTGGGCGCGAATCGCATGCCCTGCTGGATTAACAAATCTGCATTATTTCCTGCGGTAAGAACCTCGACTTCAAATGATTCCGGGAAATTTGAGATGACCTCCAGGGCCTGGGTCCCGATGGATCCGGTGGAACCAAGTATGGCGATTCTTTTCCGCATCCTTTAAAAAGCGATATAGTCCACAGGATTCAAAGGAACACGGTCATGCCATAATTCAAAATGGAGATGGGGGCCGGTGGTGAATTCCCCGGAATTTCCCACAATGGCGATGGCGTCCCCTGCCACCACTTTCTGCCCCACTGACTTAAACAGGGTGGCGTTGTGTTTATAGACTGAGATCAAAGAATTATCGTGCTGGATCTGGATCACGTACCCTGTCTCCAGGGTCCAGGTGGACATGGTGACAGTTCCATCCAGCGTGGCCTTGACCACTTCGTTGGGAACGGCCACCAGGTCAATGCCGAAATGTCCCTCCATGGGATCGAACGACCTGGTAATAATCCCATTGACCGGTGTGAAAAAATGCATGTCATAGAGATTCCTGTTTGCCTGTACCTCATCCAGGGCACTCAGCCTGAAATGTTCCTCCGCCTCTACCTGCTGGCGAAGCAATGCATCATTGCTTGAGCGCAGGAAGCTGATCTCCCGGGCATCCACCCTCCCGGTGGTATCGTTCATGTAGTTCTCTGGCATCTCCCCTGAAATGATCCGTTTCAGGTTATCGAAATACTGGTCCCTGATGACCAGCTCATAGGCCAGGGAATCCACTTTCATGGCGTTCTGCCGGATATCCTGCCGCATGGCCGCATCGGGATATCCAGGGATCAGTTCACGGATATTCGTATATGCGATCAGGGAAAAGATCATCGCAATGAGCAGGATCATGAGAATACCCACCAATGCGATCAGGTTCAGTCTTGTAAGCCTTATATTACCAACCTCCTCGAAAGTATCCTCGTTCAAAAGGACCATCCTGTACTTGTTGGTCAGCTTATGCAAAAGCCTCCAAGGTCTCTTTTCTTTCTTATTATTCATTGGGACGGATTACCGTGACGGCACAAAGATAATAAGAATAAAGGATAGCAATGCGGTTAATGGAAATCGAACATCGGGATGATCTCCCTGCGAATATACTCCTGTCCCACCTCTTTCTTCAGAAATCCTTCCCTGACCATGGCTTCATCTTCGGAGACAAAAAGTTCCATGTGGATCAGGGTCCATGGTCTGAATTCGTAGAGTGGATTATTAGATTCCATCACATTCATGGTGATCATGTAGTCGGTCAGGCTGGTGGTATAACCCACGAACAGCCTGTCATGCGGATATGAATAAAGGACGAATACTTTATAACTCATATGCAATCGGCATCTAATAGTTTATGACAATGTACGTGAAATAATAGAAATGGTTACCTCGAGTTTGACTATTCATGATAATTCTTTTATGAATTATGTCTGGGATTCCACAGTTGTATCAATACTTTATCTTGATTCGTTGCCAGGATCGCAGGAAAGAGACCAGGTCCTGGCGCTCTTCACCTGAAAGTGCATCGTGATCCTCCTGGAGATAACCCCAGGATGGCATGGCTGTCCCCTGCCTGCCCAGGGTGATGGTAGCCAGGAGATAGCCATTGGAAGCTGCATTGAGGAATTCCTGGTTATTCAAAGCCGGTCCCCTGACCCCCTCTCCTGCTTCACCATGGCAGGGGGCACAACGCCGGGAGAAGATGACCGCTCCATGCTCCAGGTCACCTGGATTGGCACCCTGACGGATGTAGGTCAGCGGCTCCTCAGCTGCACTCCTCATGAACCCGATAATATTGGCGATATCCTGGCGTTCCAGCTTCTCCTGGTTGTACACATCGGTGGACCATCCAAACATGGCGGTGTGTTCCCGCCCCCTGGCAATGGTCTCATACAGGAATCCATCACCCGCCGCCTCCAGGAAATCCTTATTAATTACGGCCGGTCCCGTCTCCCCTTCACCGAATTCGCCGTGACAGCGGGAACACAGGAAGTGGTATTGCAGCGCACCATCCTCAAGGTCTGCCCCGGCCAGTATCAAACCGCCTGCGGGGGGCCTGGCAGAGGACCAGGAACTGATGTATGAAACCAGGTCGCTCAGTTCCCCGTCCTGCAAGTTGGTCCATCCAGGCATGGCCGTATTGCGCCTTCCATGAAGGAGCGTATTGATGATGAATTGATTGTCGGCACGACCCAGGAAACCGGACTGGTTCAGTGCCACTGCAACCCCGCCTTTTCCCCCAGTGCCATGACAGGTCTTGCAATGCCGCTCAAATAGCAACCGTCCCCTTTCGGCACCTTCCGCAGAGCCCTCCTTCATCCGGTCCATCTCCCTTTCTGTCTTTCCTTTCAGAAAACCAGAAATCCTGTCCAGTTCAGCTTCCCCCAGTCCCGATACACTGGTGGTCCAGCTTCCCATCTGCCTCAGGCTCCTGCCTTTCTCGAGGGTAAACCTGATGAATTCCACAGAAGCAACCCTAAGGAAATCCTGGTTTCCAATGGCCGGGATCCCGGTCTTATAATCGGTATAATTCTTTCCTTCACCGGACTTGCCATGACAGGCAGCGCACATATAATCATATCCTTCTTTCCCATCAAGGAGCTCCCTTGCCCCCTTGAACTCATTGAGGGTGGCCATGCTAAAATACCCGAAGGGAATTTCAGGTTTTGCCAGACCCATGACAAAGATTGCCAGGGCCTCCAGGTCCTGTGCCTCCAGGTTGATCCTGAGCATTTGTGAGCCAGGTGAGACCATTTCAGGATCCTTAAAATGCTCCTGCAGCCAGTTAGAAATGGTCTGATCACCGCTTATATTCTGAAAACTGTATTCATGCCTGGATTTCTCTCCCTGCTGCGTAAGATCGGGGCCAAGGATCCCTCCGACTCCCCTTGCCTGGTGGCAGCCCAGGCATCCCTCACTGGAGAAAATGGCCCTCCCCCTCAGGAAAACATCCATTCCGGGAATCTCCCTGGATCCATCCAGTCCCGAATGATTGAAGATGGCAAGGTGGCACTGACCGCAGGAGGCCTGGATAAAGGGTTGTTCCATGAGTGGCTGGGGCCAGTGGGCTTCCTTCATCCTCCCATGTGCATCCCGCATGGTCAGTGCCCCTCCCTGGCCTCGGTGACAAATGGTGCATCCATAATCCTGCACCGGATGGTCTTCAAGGAACGTTCCGGGATGAAGTGCGTAGGGCTGGACGGCATCTTCCATCCTCGGATCCTCCAATCCCAGGTGGCATGAGATACAGCGATCCCTTCTCCGGAACTGGGGCAGATCCACCTGGAGAATGCCCCGCTCAAAATCTTCAGAACCGGAACCTTCTCCGGGGACCGGCTTCGCTGTAGCCAGGTCCAGGTATGCCTTCTGATGTTTCCTCCACTCTTTCTTCACCCCTTCACTGATGGATGCACCCAGCAGCAACAGGAGCAGAATAGCCGCCCCTGTGAGCACCAGCCACTGTACCCTGTATGTGTATCTCTGTTCGTTCATGCCATCAGTCTATAAAACAGGCCATTGGCCCGATGACCAGAAAAATTCCCAGTTGGGGCCCCTGAACCAGATCCCCACCGCGGTAAAGACCACCAATGCCACAAATGAGCAGGTGAAGAGCACCAGTGCTGCCATGCGGGTGGAGTTCATCCTTCGACGGGTAAATTCAGCCAGGATGAGAAAGATCGCTGCCGTGACCGTTGCAGGATTGATCCACATCACAAACCACTGGGAGATCCCCGGGAACCACTCCCTTATTCCCCCGAACCTGATGGCTATGAAAAGTTGGAGCAATACCAGCAGGAAGGCGAACCCGGCTGATCGAAGGACCAGCCTCAGTCCATCCTTGCCCGAAAACCAGACTCCCACATGATGATCCTCCCTGTCCCTGTAAGGGATGGAAAAGAGGAATACCAGGTAGAGCACGGGGATCAGCAATCCACCCGCAAAGGCGGAGTATGAGACAAGCTCCTGGATCCCGAGGAAGTACCAGGGTGCTTTGGCCGGATTCTCTGGAAAAGATGGATTTGCATGCTCAAGCAATGGTGCATCTGCCCAGAGGGCTATCCCCAGTACGGTCACCAGTACGAGGATCAGGATCCCAAGTTCGGTCCACATGACCACCGGCCAGGAATACCATCTGTGGGTGCTCCCCCCGTCCCCCGCAAACTTGACCGGTCTGCTCAGTCCCCCGTCCTTCCGGATCCTCCAGAAATGAACTCCCATGAGCACCAGGATGGAGAGGGGCAGGAAAATTACATGCAGGGCGAAGAAACGGGAGAGTGCCGGCTGTCCTACCCCCTCCCCTCCAATGAGCAGCTTTTTAAAAAATCCTCCCGGGTCAAAACCGCTGGTGATTCCAAGCAAATCCGTGAACTCCCTGGCAGAGGCCGCAATATTGGATCCGATGGTCACAGCCCAATAGGCAAGCTGATCCCAGGGCAACAGGTATCCGCTGAAATTGCTCAGAAGGGTAAGGATCAGCAAAACCACCCCGATCACCCAGTTCAGGGACCTTTTTCCAAGGTAGGAGCCGGTATAGAAGACCCTCACCAGGTGAAGGAAGACCACGATCACCATTCCCTGGGAAGCCCAACGATGCATGTTCCTGATAATGCGGCCCCCGGGAACGATATATACAATATCCTTCACGGACTGGTACGCTGTATCCACAGAAGGGGTGTAATAGACCATCAGGATCAACCCAGTGAATACCATGATCAGGAAAAGAAATCCAAGGATAATTCCAAGTCCGAAAGTAAAGGCGGGTTTCATGGAGTGCGGGTGAACCCTCGTTGAGTGGATGTGAAGAAAGAAGTTCCGGGTGATTTTCCCCACCCTTGCTTTCCTCTCTCCATCCTCCTTAAGGCCCGCCTCCACCGATGCGATTCTTCTGTTTTCCATACCCATGATCAGGAGGTTAGAAACTTATCCTCAGCCCTCACCCGTTTCCCCGGATCGACCATGATCCGACCATCGGAAGTCCTGCTCACCCGGTACCATGCCAGATTGCGTGGAGCCGGTCCGGAAAGGATCACGCCATCCCTGTTGTATAATGACCCATGGCAAGGGCACTTAAAACCGTCCGTACTCCGCTCCAGGATACAACCCAGGTGGGTACATACTGCCGATACGGCTCTCATTCCTTCATGATCGCGATACACAAACAGACCATGTTGATCCAGGAATGTATAAGTATCCACGGGGAACTGCCTGTAATCTCCCAGCACAATGCGTCTTTTCTCCCCTGCCGTACGGGGAATGAACTGCCTGAAATATGTTGCAGCGGCCAGCGCCCCGGTAACCGAGGCGAGTGTTATGGCTGCCTTCCTGATAAAATGTCTTCGTTCCATCGGAGCTGCATGATCCCTTAAAATTATATAGATTCTTTTTGAATAGTTTCCTTTCGGGAGCCGATTTACCTAATTTATATACATTTGAAATTATATCATTTCGAGTAGATTAGCACTATGAAGCGATTGGTCCCTGGAGTGTTGTCGACCACATTGCTGGTTTTTATAATCCTTTTCACGGCTATGAATTGCAGGCGTGGGGATTCTTCCGGGGATGCACCCGCCTCCCAGGCCGGGGAGGCGCATGCTGCCCGTTACATGGGACGTGAAAGCTGCAAAGAGTGTCACGAGAAGGAGTACAACCTTTTCCAGGGATCGGATCATGACCTGGCCATGGACGTGGCCAACAGTACTACAGTATTGGGTGATTTTGACAATGTGACCTTCACCCATTTCGGGATCACTTCCCGGTTTTACAGGGATGGTGACAAATTCATGGTATTTACCGAAGGTCCCGCCGGAGTCATGGAAGATTACGAGGTTTCCTATGTTTTCGGCGTCCGCCCCCTTCAGCAATACCTGATCGAGTTCCCTGGCGGGCGGTACCAGTGCCTTCCCATATGCTGGGATACCCGTCCTGCAGATCAGGGGGGACAGCGCTGGTTCCATATATACCAGGATGAAAGGATCCCTCCCGACGACGTGCTCTTCTGGACCCGGGTGACCCAGAACTGGAATTACATGTGCGCGGAGTGCCACTCCACCAACCTGCATAAAAACTATTCCTATAAGGAGAAAGCGTACCACACCACCTGGTCAGAGATCGATGTATCATGCGAAGCGTGTCACGGTCCCGGCTCGGAACACATCGACTGGGCCCGAAAGGTGGAGGCGGGGAGCAGCCCGGAGGTCTACCCCCGGATGGGATTGGTGGTCAGGTTAAAAGACACCGACAATGCCACCTGGGTATTTGATCCCGATTCGATCACAGCCAGGCGCTCCGTGCCGCGGAAATCTGACCAGCTGGTGCAGATGTGCTCACGTTGCCATTCACGCCGGGCGGTGGCCACAGAGGATTACTACCATGGGGGATCACTGCTGGATACGCACTGGCCTTCCCTGCTTGAAGAGGGACTCTACTTCGCTGACGGGCAGATCCAGGAAGAGGTGTATGTCTATGGTTCCTTTCTTCAGAGTAAGATGTACAAGGCGGGGGTGGTCTGCAAGGATTGTCATGAGCCCCACAGCGGAAAGGTTTTTGTGCAGGGCAATGCCCTCTGTTACCGATGTCACATGGCTACTGAGTACGGCAGCAGGAAACATCATTTTCATGATCCGGCCAAGGCAGGAGCAAGTTGTTTTGATTGTCACATGCATGAGCGCACATACATGGTGGTGGACCCAAGACGGGACCACAGCATCCGCATTCCAAGGCCCGATCTTTCTGACAAACTGGGAACTCCCAATGCCTGCAACCAGTGCCACCAGGATAAATCCACCCGGTGGGCCACCGATTACCTGAGGGAATGGTACGGCGATGACCTTCTGAACAAGGCACATTACGGAGAGGTGATCTGGGCGGGTCGCCAGGGCTACCCGGAGGCGCAGGATGACCTGATCAGAATGGGTGGAGACTCACGTCTGGCTCCCATGATCAGGGCTACTTCCATCTCGCTGCTGGAGGGGTACCCCGGTCAGCTCACCGCCGATCTGCTCACCCGCACTGCAGCTGACCCTGACCCGCTCATCCGCTACGCCACCCTCACGGTGGTGCAGTTTGCCGAACCGGAATTCATCAGGGACCTGGCCGTACCCCGGTTGACGGATCCGGTTAAACTTGTAAGGCTTATGGCTGCCAGTTCCCTGACTGCCATCCCCCGGAACATGATCCCTTCCGGATCGCTGGATGATCTGAATGCTGCCCTGGAAGAGTACAATGCATCGTTGATGATCAATGCGGATCATCCCTCCACCTTCCTCAACTTCGGCAACCTCTACCTGAATACAGGTAATTTTGAAAAAGCGGAAGCCTCGTACCGGGAAGCCATTGAACTTGAGCCGGGACTCGTGGCTCCCTATATCAACCTGGCAGATCTCTACCGCAGGATGAACCGGGATGAAGAGGGAGAAAAGGTGCTGAAGAGCGCCCTTGAGAAGTATCCCGACCTGGCGGCCATCCATTATTCACTTGGGCTCCTGAAGGTCAGGTTGGGCGACCATGAGGAGGCCCTGGGGTACCTGGCCAATGCGACCCGGTATGATCCGGAAGATCCCCGTTACAGCTACGTATATGCCATAGGGCTCAACTCTCAGCAAAATCCGGGCGAGGCACTTGAGGTCCTTAAAAATGCACTGAAGCGCCATCCCTACGACCGCAACATTCTGTACAGCCTTGCCACCATCTCCATGGAGAATGGCATGGAAGAAGAGGCCCGGGCATATGCCGTGAAATTGGTTGAATACTATCCTGAAGATTCTAATTATCAGCAACTTTTAAGCATACTGGCCAACCAGTAAATACCCTCCTTTCAACCTGGATCAAAAAAAATAATAAATTATAACGTATTATTACGTCATAATTAAAATATTGACGTATATTTACGTCATAATTACTTTTTAAGAATTGGATTTTTTAAATTAACACTCGAAAAACTCACTAAAATGAAAGATTCAGAAACACTCAAGAAGATCGTTAAAGATAAATATGCTGAAATCGCGGTCAGTTCCGAACGCAAGTCCAAAGGATGTTGCGGGGGTAAGGAGGTCGACTACTCCGTTTTAAGTCTTGATTATTCCTCTCTTAATGGATATGTGAAGAATGCGGACCTCAAGCTGGGTTGCGGAATCCCCACCAACCACGCCGGCATAAAACCTGGTGACCGCGTTCTAGACCTTGGATCCGGAGCCGGGAATGATTGTTTTGTGGCTCGCTCAATTGTGGGAGAAAATGGGTTTGTGACCGGACTTGATTTTACCGATGAGATGTTGGACAAGGCAAAGCGCAACAATGTGATGATGGGTTACGAGAATGTGGAATTCGTCAAGGGCGATATCGAACAGATCCCGCTTCCCGATAATTCATATGACGTGGTGATCAGCAACTGTGTACTGAACCTGGTGCCCGACAAAGAGAAGGCCTATGCAGAGATCAGGCGAGTGCTGAAACCGGGAGGGCATCTATGTGTTTCGGACATCGTGCTCAAAGGTGACCTTCCTGATGACATGCGGGAGGCTGCCGCCCTCTATGCTGGATGTGTTTCCGGCGCCCTTCAAAAGGAGGATTACCTGCAAATTATACACGAAAGCGGGTACTCACAGGTGGATGTGAAGGAAGAACTTGCCAATGATGTGCCGGATGAATACCTCCAACAGCATGTTTCAAAAAGGGCCATTGAGGCATACCGTGCATCGGGTGCAGGTATATTTAGTATCACAGTTACAGCCACTAAATAATATTCTGTGTATATTTAAAGCACTGTGCCTCGAAAAGGAAAAAGACTCTCTTTCCTGGACCGCTACCTGACGGTCTGGATTTTTGCAGCCATGATCCTGGGCGTGGAAGCAGTACATCTCTTCCCCGGCATCGCCGAATTCTGGAACGGCATGAGCCGGGGGACCACCAACATCCCCATCGCCATCGGGCTGATTCTTATGATGTTCCCTCCCCTGGCCAAGGTGAGGTACGAGGAGCTTGGAAAGGTATTCAGGAACCGCAAGGTCCTGATCCTTTCCCTGGTCCAGAACTGGATCATCGGGCCACTCCTGATGTTTGTACTGGCCATCACCTTCCTGGGGAACCATCCAGAGTATATGGCAGGGCTTATCCTGATCGGACTGGCAAGGTGCATTGCCATGGTGATCGTATGGAACGATCTGGCAGAGGGAGATCCCGAGTATGCAGCGGGGCTGGTGGCTTTCAATTCCATTTTCCAGGTGCTCTTCTTCTCGATGTATGCATACTTTTTTATCTCTGTGATGCCACACTGGTTCGGGCTTGAATCCTTTGAGGTGCACGTGAGCATGGGACAGGTTGCAAAAAGTGTGTTCATCTACCTGGGAATCCCCTTTGTGGCAGGCTTCCTCACCCGGTTCATCCTGACCAGGGTGAAGTCGAAGGAATGGTACCACGGCCGGTTTATCCCAAAGATCAGTCCCATCACGCTGGTGGCGCTGCTCTTCACAATCCTGGTGATGTTCTCCCTGCAGGGAGAAGCCATCCTGAGCAATCCTTCGGATGTATTGCTGATCGCCCTGCCCCTGGTGATCTATTTTGTGGTGATGTTCCTTGTCTCCTTCTTTATCGGGAAAGCCCTGGGAGCGGATTATGCAAAGACCACCACACTTTCCTTCACTGCCGCCAGCAACAATTTTGAACTGGCCATCGCGGTGGCCATTGCAGTTTTCGGCATCGGTTCAGGCGAGGCATTTGCGACTGTGATCGGTCCCCTGGTGGAGGTGCCGGTTCTAATCCTGCTGGTAAGGGTCGCATTAAGATTCAGAAAGAAATATTTCGCCCTTCCTGCCTGATTCCATTTTGTGATTCGCCAAAGTTCCACTATATTTGCATCCGCTTACGCCGTAAGCAACGTTCTACACAGACTGAAAATACCAAAGATATATTGCGGGGTGGAGCAGTTGGTAGCTCGTTGGGCTCATAACCCAAAGGTCGTAGGTTCAAGTCCTACCCCCGCTACTAAAGAAAGCCTTGAGCGAAACGCTCAGGGCTTTTTCATTTTAAATATGATACATGGTTTTTGGATAATTCTCTATCGAATAGTCAAATAATACTGTCTACATGGCAAATCTCAGGTAGTGTTCCAGGAATACATCATACATTCTCAATTTTCCTCCATCTTTAATGATCATCTGCTT
>JAHEEC010000231.1 GCA_024640885.1 Bacteroidota bacterium
ATGAGCTAAATAATCCGGAATTGCTATATTTGCGTAAATCTTAGCAAGGATGTTTGGGACTATACTATTTATTAGCGGGCAGGAGATCATATTTGCTGTATTGATCGCATTGTTGTTGTTTGGATCCAAGGAGATTCCCAAATTGGCCAGGACATTTGGCAGGGGAATGAAAGAGTTCAGAAAGGCCACCGATGATATCAAGCGGGAATTTGAAAACAGCACCCCGGAGGTAATGGATGATTTCAAGGCAATCAAGAAAAATCTTACCAAGGAGGTTAATGAAATCAAGCAGAATCTCACCAAGGATGCCAGTGAGATCACCAAGAATCTGAACAAGGATGCCAACGAGATTAGCAAAAACCTGACCAAGGATGCCAGTAAAGTTGCTAAGGATGTAAAGAAGAACCTGGACATCGGCTAGCACCCGGAGGCCCCCATACCCATGGCACAAGTTTACCTTTTACTATTTGCCGGACTATTCCTGTTGTTTATCAGCGGGAAATTCCTGGTGGATAGCAGCGTGGCCATTTCCAGTCGCCTGCGAATTCCCAGGATGATCATCGGGCTTACCGTAGTGGCGTTCGGGACTTCGGCTCCCGAACTGCTTGTGAGCCTTCAGGCTGCATTCTCCGGTTACCCTGAGATAGCGATGGGCAATGTGGTTGGAAGCAATATTTCGAATATTCTTCTGGTCCTGGCCATAACCGCACTAATTTTTCCTATTCCGGCTCCCGCTTCCTCGGTGAAACGCGACTGGCCCATAATGATGGGGGTAAGTGTGCTTCTTTATATTTTTTCCATTAACGGGTGGATTTCCAGGTGGGAAGGAGGGGTTTTTGTGGCCCTGCTTGCCGGGTACATTCTTTATTCTGTCATTCTCTCCAGGGGTGTTGAACGCCTGGAAGAAAGGGAGACCGACCGGGGTCATATGAAATGGTGGCTTGCTGGTGTTATATTCCTCTTATCCTGTGTCGGGCTTGCATTCGGGGCCGATCTGCTCGTGGAAAATGTGGCTCTGATTGCAGAAGAGATTGGTCTTTCCAACAGGGTGGTGTCTATCACCATGGTAGCTGTTGGCACCAGTATCCCGGAAGTAGCCACCAGTGTGATTGCCGCACTGAAGAAGGAGACAGATATTTCAGTTGGAAATATCATAGGCTCCAATATCATGAATATCCTTTCGGTGCTTGGCTTTACAAGCCTGGTCAGTCCGGTTAGTGTCAGTAAGGAGATAGCTGGTTTTGATATTCCCTGGATGTTAGGGGTCTCACTGCTATTATTGTTGTTGATGCTTCCAGCCTCCCGCTCCCGGATCACCCGCTGGGAAGGGAGTTTTATGATTGTAATCTATCTGTTGTATATTTATTTAATTTTTTAAGAGGATGATCAGCGCCACTGAAATCACCAAATCGTTTGGAAACCTTAAGGTTTTAAAGGGAATAAGTCTTGAGATAGCTGCCGGGGAGGTGGTCTCTGTGGTCGGGGCTTCCGGCGCAGGAAAAACCACCCTGCTTCAAATCCTGGGAACTCTGAGTCGGCAGGATTCAGGGGATATCACCATGAATGGGATCCAGACGGGCAAGCTCGCCGGTAGCAAATTGGCCCGTTTCAGAAATATGCATATTGGATTTGTTTTCCAGTTTCACCAGCTCCTGCCTGAATTCAATGCGCATGAGAATGTTTGTATTCCGGGATTCATTGCCAACAGGCCCCGAAGAGAAGTGGAGGACCGGGCCAGGGAGCTGCTTGATTTTTTAGGTCTGCAGGACCGTCTCGATCACAAACCGTCGGAACTTTCGGGGGGGGAACAGCAACGCGTAGCCGTGGCCAGGGCGCTGATTAACGATCCGGAAGTGATCCTGGCCGATGAACCATCAGGAAACCTGGATACGGAAAACAAACAGGAATTGCATAAACTCTTTATGACTTTACGGGACAAGTTTCAGAAAACCCTGGTAATCGTAACCCACGATCATAGCCTGGCCCTTATGGCCGACCGCATCCTTACGATGAAGGATGGACGGATCATTTAGTGGGACTGCTTCTCAAATATGCAGCCCTGTTTTAGAAATAATTGACTCTTCTTCCACAAAACGGATACCGTGTTCCTTTAATTCTTCCAGTACCGGATTGTATATCTCCGGCCGGATGGGAAGCTGAACTCCTTTTTCCCCGTATTTTCCTTCGAGAATTCTTCTTGCTACCATGGCCAGGGGCAGACCCACGGTCAGGGACATGGCAGTATGCTTGGAATCCTTTCCAATGCAAACCATGGTGGAGTATCTTTTTTTCCGGATTCCGTCTTTCTCAAAATCTATCTGGTGCTGCATCAGGATCATATCTTTGTCCCCCGGGTCCAGCTTCCATTTTTTCTCCAGAATGGTTTGAAGGACTTTGGCAGGGGTCAACCCATCAATTCCAATTTTAGTGTTGTCAAAGATACCCAGCCATCTCAGCCGTTCCATCATATCCGAATCCCTGTCCAGCCCCAGGTAGTTCAGGAGTTTCTGCTCTACCGGTATATCGGTCCGATAGGCCATAAAACTGTTTATGAAATCCCGGTAGCTCATTTCACCAGTATTTTCCATGATATAGGTGTCGTCGGTGGCTCCCAGCTGCACAAATATATCCCAGGCTTCACAGAATCCAGGCCGTCGAATGGTCCCCCGGAACATGGTTTCCAGGTTATGCAGCCCATATGTTTCCCTGTAAGTAAGGGAATCCCTGTTCCCGTAGACTTCGAATTCACCGAGTTCAGGAACACGGATGGTTTCGATGCGGCGGAACACTTTATGATAGGGGATGTATTTGAATTTACCATTGTGGAGGAAACGTGCTCCTTCGTTTCCCGCCAGCACCACGTTCCTGGGGTTCCAGGTGAATTTATACCTCCATGGATTATTCTCATAGCCCGGAGCCACCAAACCGCCTGTACTTGATTCAAATGCCAGTAGATTGCCGCCTTCTTCCTTAATCTGGTGAATCATTTTCATGGCCGACATATGATCGATACCCGGGTCCAACCCGCACTCGTTCATCATGATTATTCCCTTCTTCCTTGCTTCCCCATCGAGGGCCTTGATGGCAGGGGAGAGATAAGAAGCAGTAACCAGGTCCTTGGCCATTCTTACACAGCATTCGGC
>JAHEEC010000103.1 GCA_024640885.1 Bacteroidota bacterium
ATGGCCTTTTCCATGGTCACCGATGATCCTGAGGCTGACCCAACCGTAGAACTGTTCAGCTCCCCCGAACTTTCCGTTCACAATCCTGATGTTCCCGCCGGTATTGATCCGGCAGGTGATCCGGCCCTTTCTGTGGACCAGGGGCCTCAAAGCGGAATGTTGCCCATGGCAGGCTCATCAGAGCCGGGTAACGACCAAACCTCAGCCGGATCGCTTGCTGGCGCTGACCAGGGTTCCCATGCCGGCAATTCCTCTGCGGGGATGATTGAAACTGAGAGGGCCCCCAGGGAGGTCATCACCCCGGCCAATGCGGATAGCCTGAAGAGATCCATATACAGGATTGCATTTGCCCCCGGGAAGAAGCACATGCTGGAACCCTTCTTCCGGGAGCTGGAGGAGGTGAAGGCGGGGACGGTCATGCGGACCCGGATCCTCCACCTGGGTGATTCACAGATCGAAAATGACCGGATGACCGCCCTGATCAGGTACCGGTTTCAAAAACATTTCGGGGGGACTGGAACGGGCCTTGTGCAGGCCATACCCCTCTATTCGGGAAGCATGTCCTACCAGCAGGATCAGCAGGGGGAGTGGTTGCGATACACCTTTTTCGGGAAACGGGACACCACCATCGGACACAACTCTTATGGAGTGATGGGTGCGTTTGCATCGGTTCCCTCCCCTGGAGCCGGGGAAATGCCCATGTTGCATTACCGGTTCAATACGGACCGGCAAAGTGGCAGGTGTGACCTGGTGAGGGTCTTCCTGCACTCCTACGTGGATAACGCTGCCCTGGTGTTCCAGGTCAATGATACCATCTACGATACAGTGACCAATATTCCGGATGGATTCAGCGTGGCTGATTACCGGCACAACGGGATCGTGAAGGACCTGAAGCTGCACCTGGACTTTCCTGAAGGGGGAAGGATCTATGGAATCTCATTTGAATCACACAGTGGATTGCAGATGGACAACATCGCCATGAGAGGAAGTTCAGGACTTGTATTCAGCAGGATGAACCATGAACAGCTCCAGTCCATGATGGATATGCTCTCGCCGGGCCTGATCCTTCTTCAGTTCGGGGGCAACGTGGTTCCATACATGAGCCCCGGGTATTACCGGCGCAATTTTAAAAAGGAGCTGCAATTCTTCAGTGATATCTGCCCGGGGGTCCCGGTGATTGTGATCGGACCTGCTGACATGTCCACCCGTGAAAAGGGAGTGTTTAAGACATACCCCCGCCTGGAGCTCATCAGGGATGCACTGAAATCAGCGACCCTGGAGAGCGGTTTCGGATTCTGGGACCTTTACGAAGCCATGGGGGGGAGGAACTCCATGCCCTCATTTGTGAATGCCGACCCACCCCTGGCAAATACCGATTACATACACTTTAACAAACTGGGCATCAACCTTGTGGCCGAGATGTTTTACAATGCACTGATGATTGAATACGACAATTATATGGCCCAAATCCAGACCCCGTGAGCCAGCTCCTGGCCGACATATTCCTCTATAACCCGGAGAAACCGCTGATCTTCACCCGATTCTTTTTCTGGGGGTTCTATTTTGTGGTCCTGCTCATCTATTCGGGGATCTACAAGCAGAGGGCCCTCCGGAATGCCTTCCTCTTTCTGGCAAGCCTTTTTTTCTACTGGAAAACCTCCGGGCTCTTTTTCATGATCCTGGTCTTCTCCACGGTCTCCGATTTTTACCTGGGGAACATGATCCACTATGCCAGGAGGCATATTTGGAAGAAATTCGGTGTGGTCATGAGCATCGTGATCAACCTCTTCATGCTCTCCTATTTCAAATATACCTACCTCTTTGTGGAGACGCTCAATTCGCTGTTCAACCTGGACCTGGAGGTTGTGAATCACCTGGCCATCTGGTCGAACCAGCTCGCCAACACACACTTTGATGTTTCCGTGATCCTTCTCCCTGTGGGCATCTCCTTTTATACCTTCCAGACCATCTCCTATACGGTGGATGTATACCGGGGAAGGGTGGATCCCGTGAAGCATATCCTCGATTTCGGATTTTACGTCTCCTTCTTCCCCCAGCTGGTGGCTGGCCCCATCGTCAGGGCCTCCGAATTCATCCCACAACTCTACAAACGGTACAGCCTCTCCAGGGAGGAGTTCGGTTTTGCACTTTTCCTGATCCTCAAGGGCCTCTTCAAGAAGATGTTTATCGGGGATTACATCGCCCTGAACTTCATCGACCGGATATTTGACAATCCAATGGGATTCTCCGGGTTCGAGAACCTGGCGGCCCTTTTCGGATATTCCCTGCAGGTCTATGTGGATTTCTCAGGGTACACCGATATTGCCATCGGGGTGGCACTCCTGCTGGGTTTCCGGCTCCCCAAGAACTTCAATTCCCCCTATAAGGCCACCAATGTGGGCAATTTCTGGAAAAGGTGGCATATCTCCCTCTCAAGCTGGTTGAGGGACTACGTCTACATCCCCCTGGGGGGGAACAGGAAGGGAAGGTTCATGACCGATGTGAACCTGATGATCACCATGTTGCTGGGAGGCCTCTGGCATGGGGCCAGCTGGCAGTTCCTGGTATGGGGCGGATTGAACGGGATCGGGATCGTGGTATACAAACAATGGAAAAGGATCTCTCCCTATGAAAAGAGTACACACTGGGCAGCGAGGTTCTGGAAGATCTTCAACACCTTTGTTTTTATCACTTTTACCCGAATCTGGTTCCGTTCCGAATCCATGGAAAAGGCCAATCAGTTGATCCACCAGGTTTTCCGCGAGTTCCATTTGCCGATCATTCCCGAGGTGATCTGGAGCTACCGCCTGGTATTCGGGGTCATGGCCCTTGGCTATTTCACCCATTGGGCCCCCCAGCGGTGGAAGCTGAACCTGCTTAACGGGTTCATCCGGGTTCCACTCTGGGGAAAGGTCATAATCTCCGTAGTGGTCATTTTCATCATCTACCAGTCCTGGTCCTCGGAACTGCAACCCTTTATCTACTTCCAGTTTTAAACTTTTCGCTAATTTAGGCAGATGTTTCGCAGAAAATTGACACTGCCGGACCTGGCATTGCTGGTCGTCCTGACCGTCATGGTGGTCACCATGTGCTCCTTTCACGCATGGAACCGGTCCAAGCCCAATGAACGGGGTGTCATCAAATGGGATGTGATCTCCTATTACAGTTACCTGCCGGCCACTTTCATATACGGGGATGTGACCCTTGGATTCCTCGATGATCCGGGATTCAACAACGACAACAAATTCTGGTTTTATCCCCTGGAGAATGGGAACAGGTTGATCCAGACATCCATGGGGCTATCCCTGCTTTACGCTCCCTTCTTCTTTATGGCCCATATCCTGGCCCCCCTGTTCGGGCAGGCCAGGGATGGTTTCAGCAACATCTACCAGTTCTTTCTCCTGCTTTCAAGCCTCTTTTACGTGATGCTTGGACTCTTTTTCCTGCGAAAGGTGCTCCTGAAATTCTTTACCCGGGTCACTACGGCCATTGTCCTGCTGATCATTCCGCTGGGCACCAATCTATTTTATTATTCGGTCCATGAAGGGGCCATGTCCCACGCCTATAACTTTGCGCTGATCACCATATTTCTTTTTATGGTGACCCGGTGGTATGAAGAGCCCGGGTTCGGCAAGGCGGCAATCCTCGGGTTGCTCTACGGACTCATCGCCCTGATCAGGCCTTCCAACATCACAGCTGGAATATTGCTCCTCCTGTGGGGAGTATCCAGCTGGAGCTCCCTGGGTGGAAGGTTCCGTTTCCTTGCCCGCCAGCTTCCCGGTTTGCTGGTCATGGTATTGTGTTTCGTCATTCCCTGGATTCCACAGTTGATATACTGGAAGGAGGTCACAGGATCGGTCCTGTTCAATTCATACGGTCCATCGGGAAGCAGCTTTTTCTTTGGTTCTCCCCACATCCTGGATTTGCTTTTCAGTTACCGCAAGGGATGGTTCCTCTACACGCCGGTCATGGCGCTGGCCACTGCAGGATTGCTGCTGATGGGCAAAAAGTGCAGGTCAGGTCAGTGGAGCATATCCCTCTATTTGCTTATCCAGATCTACCTGCTGGCCAGCTGGTGGTCATGGTGGAACGGGGGGAGTTTTGGTTTGAGATCTTTCGTGGATATCTACGGGATCATGGCTGTACCACTGGCTGCCCTTCTTGATGCCCTGTACGGTGCAAGGAAATATGTGCGGTTTGCCGCGGGGGGGGTGCTGCTCTTTTTGCTCCTTTTAAACCTCCACCAGACCTTTCTCTATACCAGGGGATTTATCCATTATTCAGGAATGACAAAGCAAGCCTACTGGCTGAATTTCATGAGTATCAAACCCGAAGGGTCCTCCTGGCAGATGCTCTCCATACCCGATGCGGAACTGGCCAGGATGGGAATATACTATGGCTACGATTCTGGAGCCGACGACACTGCACTAAAGGACATGGGTGAAACAGAAGGGATGGAAATGATCCGGAAGGAGATCGAGGGGAATCCCAGGCTTACCAGGCAGATCAAGAGGCACGCAGCACGAATGGATATGGATTACCGGGAGGCCCTTGGAATGGTGGTGGAGAGGGTTTATCATTACAGGACAGGGTCCTGAAGCCCCATGCTTCTGATCTCTCCCGGACGATACAGGGACTTGATATTGGCCAGGTAAACCGCACCTCCCATAATCAGGGATCCCAGGTAGGTGACCATGAAGTATGCGGTGGAGACCGAGAGGGCGATCTCTTTAGGATAGTTACTCAGTTCCCAGACCTGGGTAAATACAAGTTCCCTGGTACCGAAACCGGCGACGGTAACCGGGATAAATGAGAGGATATTTGAAATGGAGATGGCACCGATCCCCGCTTCGAAGCTGATCGGGTAACTGCCTCCCTTTGAAAACAGGACCGGGATAAAGGCCAGCATCAGGAATGCAGCCGAGGTAATGGCGATGGATATAAGCAACTGGTCTGTTCTCCTGGTTCTCCAGAGTTGGTACAACTCCTCCACTTTTTTATGCAAACCGGGAAATATTTTTAACACGAAGAGCAGGGGGATGAAGAGTGCCCTCGGGGCCGCCACCATTCCCAGGGATGCAAGGAAGAGCAACGTGATGAGTAAGATGCCGACCCACCCCGGATCCGGGAGCAGCAACACCATGGACAGACCCGCGGTAAAGCTCAGGACCAGGACATCCCAGATCCTGTCCATGATCACCGATGAAGTGGCCTGAGGGATGCCGGTGTTGTACCGGCGTTTCAGGAAATAGATCTTGGCAAATTCACCCAGCCTTCCCGGGGTGATTACACTCAGAAAACCGGCTGAAAGATAGAAAACCAGGGATGAACTCCAGGTGGTCCGTATACCGAATGCACGGTTAAGCAGGTGCCACCTGAATGATTTTAAAGCGTAAACCAGACAAAGGATTCCCAGGCCCGCCGCGTATTTCCAAAGGGGGAATGTGCCCAGCAGGTCAATGAATCGGTCCCACTGAAGGTCCCTGACCACCAGGTACAGGATCAGGAACCCCGTGAGGTGCAACAATAAGAAAAGCCATTTCCTGATCCCGGATCTCATCCTGTGATGCGTTGAATTCCCTGTTTAGTGAAGTTCTTCCCGTTTAATGTGGTGCGTGGACCTCTTCCAGCTGTCCCTGGAACGTTCAAAAAACCTGCCAACGAAACCTGGGGGAAATTGTTCAACGGTCCACCTGGCCAGGCGGGTTCCCAGCAAAAGGAAGAGGGTACTGATGATTACCTCCATCAGGATCCTCATCAGGGAAAAATTTTTCAGTTTATAACCATAGTCGGGCACCTGCCTGAACCACAACTTTCGGAACCGGATCCGGATGAATGCCCCCCGTTTTTTAAAATCGTACCCATGGGAATGCATCTCTATGCACTCTTTTTCTGATACGGGTGACAATTGAAGCCATCCTTCCTGCACCATATCCTTTAACAACTTCTCTCCCTTTTCAGATCTTCCCACGACCAGGGAGAATCCCATTCCCCTTTCCTCATAGACCGGGGCCCATGCATCACCCCCCGAAATATCGGTAAATTCATTGGTGAAATCGGTACAAAAGAGGCTGTTCCTCACGATGTGGAAAGGGATCAGGTAATTGGCGTGGAATTTTTTCAGTTCGATCACCCTTCCGTTCTTCAACTCAACCCTCATGTTCCCCGGCCATTCACCATGACGGAAATAGAGCTTCCGGATGGCCGTGTGGTCCTTCTCCCCATGGGATCTTAAAAAACTTCTCACCGAGGAAAAATGAAGGGTATTCCCGTAAAAAGGGCCAAAAATGTATTGGATATTTTTCACGGATGGATCATTGACCCGTTGCAGTTTGCGTATGGATTGAACCTGGCCCGGAAGCCCCACGTATGCAAGGCTCCCCTTAAACCCGGAGATCTGGTCCAGGATCTCATTTACCGAAGTGAGGATGTATTTGCTCTGGGCCGCTTCCAGGATCTCTTCCCTGGTTGTGGCAATAAATGGTTCGGTGAGCCAGGGCTGTGCAGGGGACATCCGGGTGACAACGGCACCGTCAATGCGTTTTTTCTCGAGAAGGTAGATCAGTAGTGCAGAAAGGATCCCTCCGCTGGCTCCCGCTGCCCGGAGCCCTGAATTTATGGCATGCCCGATGGAAAGGGACCTGTATGGACCGGTGTAGGTGTGGAACCCCGGTGCATCCCCGAAGATGCGGGAACGGTACTCGGGGAAATTGAACTCCTTGCCGCTGCAGGCGTGCCATATCCTGTCATATTGCTCATCACCCTGATCCCCGGTTATTTCGGGTAGGTACCTGCCCTCCCTGTTGCTGAAACGGATCTTGCCCCCCGACAGTCCCACACAGGAGCCGCACCGGTTGCATAGCTCCGATGCCATCACCCTCTTGAGCTGTATCTTACTGTTTGTTGCAGACATAGAATTGACGGATACCCAGTTCTGAAATGAAAGTATGCTGACCTTGCTCGAGGATCCACTCACCCCATCGCTGGAACCATGCAGGTCCCACCGGGAAGAGGAGGGTTCCCTGGTGGTGCACCAGCCTCCAACCGGTGAGGCTTAGCATCCGCTTCACCCTCCCGGATGGGGGAAAACGGTGTGGGCCCTCCCCGTGCCCGCCGAAGAGCAGGGTGTAGATCCGGTAAGGGATCTCGGAAGTGGCGGGGGGACAGCTCAGCACCATGGTGGCACCCGGGGTGGAAACCCGGTGAAGCTCACTGAGGAAGGCCTGTGGTTCTGCGGCATGCTCAAGGGTCTCAAGGGTAAGAATCCGGTCAAAAGCATGGTCCCCGAAAGGCAGTTCAGAGTATGTGTCGAGCTTTTGCTGGCGGAGACCTGGCCGCATTTTTTCAGCCACTTCCATCAGGTTCCCCGAAATTTCCGCATTTACAACTTCGCAACCCGGGTTCACCTTCAGGATGTAATCGGTGGCCTCGCCATCCCTGCTGGAGATATTAAGGATCTTCATCCCCGCCTCCAGACCCAGGTGCCTGATGGAAAAACCGAACCGCTGGTCATGGGCCCCCTTCACCCGCTCGTTCTCGTTCACGTAAAGATGAGCCACCGAATCCCAGTGCGCCTCCACATCACTGTCCGTCCAAGAATTAAGGGGAAAGGTGCGCTTCATGCTAATGATTTCTCCTGTTCATGATCGAGATCTGGTCGGCCACCAGCCCGATGAAGAATAAAAACATCCCCAGCATGGTGAGTACCACGGCGCCGTTGGAAAAGCGGTCATAGAGTATATAACCCGTGATCCCGAAACCCACACCGGCCAGGAATATGATGATGCTTGCCGGGAAGAAGACTTTCAATGGATTGAACAACATAATGATCCTGAACAATAATAAGATGGTCTTTGAGCCGTCCCTGACCATCTTCACGTTGCTCTTCCTTCCCTTGCGCGCACTCACCTCGATTTCAAGGGTACCCACGTTGTAACCCTCTTTAATAAAGGCCAGGGTCGATGTGGTTGAAAAGGAGAACCCGTTTGGCATCATGTGCAGCATTCCCGAAATGATCTCCTTGTCAAATCCCCTGAAACCCGAATTGTAATCGGGCAATTTCTGGTCCACCAGGTACTCCCCGATGCGCCTGACCAACCGCTTGCCGGCTCTCCTTCTCCTTACCTGGAACGAGGTTGCACTGCGCTCACCGATCACCATATCGTAGCTATCCAGTTTTTCATTTATAGCCGGTAAACAGGCGGGATCATGCTGACCATCACTGTCCATCAGGATAATCCTGCTGCCCTTTGCATGGCGGATTCCGGTCTTCAGCGCTGCCCCGTACCCTTTGTTGTAAGGATGCCTGTAAAGGGATACGGGGTACCCGGCCACCACTTCGGGGGTCTGATCCTCGGACCCGTCATCCACAACGATGATCTCAAATTTTTCATGCAGGTTCAGGCCTACGAGTTTTTCAAGCGTGTCTCCGATGACGTCCCCTTCATTGTAGGCAGGAATGATAACTGAGGTCAGTGGGCTTGTCATTTCACAATAGAAATTAGTAAAAGTTGTTCAAACCTACATAAAAATATTTTAAGTAGGTTTGTAAAAGGCCGCCCGGATCATCGCAAAATCACCCTGCTGAAACCATTGATGAATGATCCGCCGCGTGATCCCTCTTATGGGTCACAGAAGCTTACTGAGCAATGAGAAAATTAGGCGCAATCATTACCATCCTGCTTGTATCGGGGATCCTCTTCGGACTGTTCCACAGCATCATCCTGAATGCCAACAGGTTCTCGCTGGCCAGTGGAGGGGATGGTTTTAAAAGCACCTACTGCACCATTTACCATATCAGGCATGATTCAGCCTACTGGCGCACCGGTGCCATGAACTACCCCTATGGAGAATCGGTGTTTTTTACCGATAACCAGGTACCGCTGACCAGTGCACTGAAATTGCTGAAGGATGCGGGACTGGACCTGTCTGATTATGCCATGGGGATCAGCAACCTCTTGATCCTCTTTTCATACGTCCTCGCCTCCCTTTTCATTTACCTGATTTTCATGGAATTGAAGGTGGAGGTCTGGATGGCCGTTCCGGCATCGGTCATCATCATCCTGCTCTCAAATCAGTGGGAAAGGCTGGGCGGGCATTATACACTTGCCTATGCATATGTCCTCCCGGTGATCTTCTACCTGTTGTTGAGGTTCTACAGGAAACCCGGTTACCTTCTGTCGGCGGTTTTCGGGGTGCTGGTGGTACTCTTCAGTGCCAAGCACCTCTATATAACCGCATTCATCCTGGTGCTATGGATCCCCTACTGGATATTCCTGGCCCTGGGCGACAGGAAGAGGTTTGGAAAGCCTGCATTCATCATCACGCATGTTTTAATACAGTTCATCCTGCCCTTTGCCCTCTATACATTTTTTACCGGGTTGCATGATCCGGGCCTGGACCGTACGGCCTACCCATGGGGTTTTTATCCCAGCAGGGTCAGGTTTTCAGCCGTTTTTCTCCCGGTTGGTCTCCCATACGGAAAGGTACTCCATATACCGGGAGTATTCAGGATGATGGCGTACGTGGGTTTCCTGGGAACCATTTCAGGGGCCTTTATTATCATAAACGGCCTGCTGGGACTGTTCCGTAAAAAGGGATGGAATGCATTTTCCGTTTCCGCCAATCCGGCCTGGAACATCATGTTCTGGGCCAGTGTTGCCTCCCTGTTGCTTGCCCTGGGGATTCCCTTTTCCCTCAAGTGGGAATCCCTGCTCAACTATACGGGACCTTTCAGGCAGTTCAGGGCGGTAGGCCGTTTTGTCTTCCCCTTTTATTACACAATGACCATCACATCGTTTTTTCTCCTGGCCACATGGTACCGCTCATCCGGCTGGCGGCTGAAACGAATGGTGTTGCCCGTGATCCTGTTGCTGGCAGGAACCGACTCATACCTCTATATCCGGAAATGGCCCGCCAGGTACAGCAATCCTGTCACCTGGCATTCAACCCTTTATACATACGAGGTATTGCCCCATTGGCCCGATGGGCTCTCCGAGGATTCATTCCAGGCCATACTGCCGCTTCCGTACTTCCACATTGGGTCCGAGAACTACTGGGTGGGTGACGGATCTCCGGTGATTACCCCTGCCTATGCGGCCTCCCTGAAAACAGGGCTTCCCCTGTGCAGCGTGATGCTGAGCCGGACCTCCATCACCCAGACCCTGAAGAACCTGGACCTGGTCTGGGAGCCCTATGGATCCTATCCGGTAGAAGGAGATTGGCCTGACCGGCGGCCGCTGCTGCTTCTATACCATAAGAAGGGAAAGCTGAATCCCAATGAAAAGAGTCTGATCGGCAAAAGCAAACTTTTGAGTGAAAATGGTGAAACTGCTTATTACTCCCTGGAGGTCGATACCCTCCGGAGCCTGAATGATGAGCGGAGGGCCGAGCTTCAGCAAATGGCTGGAGCAGTGCCCGGCGCAACGGGAACCACCATTTACAGGGATTTTTCCGACCGGGAAGAGGGTGTATTCCGGACAGAATTTAAAAAGCCGGTCACTTTCTTTGATGAGACGGTTCCCGATACCGGCCTCTACAGGATTTCATTCTGGTTTGAAGGCGCGGACCGGGACCTCTGGCCGAGGACCAATTTCTGGACCGACCTCTACAGGGAAGATGGAAGCAAATACCTCTATTTGTACACTGATCTATTCCGTAATACCGTGTTGAGGGAAGGATCCTGGGGATTGATAGAGTATGATGTCCACGTGGAGGATCCGGGATCACGTCTCATGATCTCAATGAGAAACAAGGTGATTACCGGTGGAGAGATGATCATCGACCGGGTCCTCGTTCAAAAGGTGGGCAGCGTATACCTGGATCAAGGAAACGAAGGTGAGACCTGGGTCAATAACCGCAGACTGGAAGCCTGGTGAACTCATTAATATACAGAGCCGAACTTTCATGCCATGCTAAAAAAATATGTGGTCCCGGATCTCCCTGTCTACATCCTGCTGCTGACTGTTGCAGTGGGATTTACGGTCCTCTTGATTCTTTCCGAGGGCACCTACGGAGGTGCGGATGAGATCTCACACTACTATTTCTCACGCTACGCTTTCCGCTTCCCATCCTTTTACCTTGATCAGTGGGCAAAGCCACTTTTCACTGCCCTGAGTGCTCCCTTTGCCCGGCTGGGGTATGTGGGATTCAGGTTCTTTAATGTCCTGGCGGGCACTGCCACGGCCTATTTTACCTGGCGCACCGCCAGGTTGCTTCATTTCCGCTATCCGGTGGTGGCCATCTTCCTTTTGATCTCTTCCCCGCAGTATGTGGTGATGATGCTCAGCGGGATGACCGAGATCTTATTCAGCCTGGTGCTGATGGTCTCCATTTTCCTCTTTTTCAGGAAAAACTACGGATGGGCCGCCCTGGTCATCTCATTCCTGCCTTTCGCAAG
>JAHEEC010000232.1 GCA_024640885.1 Bacteroidota bacterium
CCGACCATCGATACCACCCTTTCCCCCGGTGAATCCATCCAAATCGAAGTGGTGGCCAGCCGGACAGTGGAGCTGATGGTCCATTGCGAGACCTACCGCAGGAAGATGGGATATGACAGGGTCGCCTACGAGGTGGGGACCGAAGAGGTGCACGGCGGACTGGCCGACCTGGGGGTGTTCAACCGGTTCCTGGAGCTGCTCCGGGCAGGATTGAAGGCACACGGGCTCCAGGATACCTGGCCCTGTTTCGTGGTGGGCAAGGTAGGCACCGATTTGCACACCACCCTGTTCGATCCGGTGGTGGCAGGCCAGCTCACCGAAATTGTCAGGCCCTTCGGGAGCAGGATCAAGGGACACTACTCCGACAGTGTGGACAACCCGGAGCAATACCCGCTCTCGGGCATGGGCGCCGCCAACGTGGGACCCGAGTTCACCGAACGGGAGTATGACGGACTTATTGAACTTATTGAATTGGAGTCTGTTTTATTCAATGAAGGGAAAATAGCCAAGTTATCGGGCATGAAAGAGCGGTTGTGGGAGGCGGTCATTGCCTCTGGCCGGTGGATCAAGTGGCTGCATGGGGGAGAATCACCGGATGACTTTTACGGGTTGGAAGAAAAAAGGCAGGAGTGGCTCATCAAGACAGGTTGCCGTTATATCTGGGAAAACCCGGAAGTGCTGGCTGCAAGGGGAAAGCTATACCGGAACCTGGAGCAGAGAGGGATCAGGCCCGAAGAGATCGTGCTGACCAGGATCGGGCAGGCCATGGACCGTTATTTTCATGCATTCAACCTGGTGAACGTTACTGATTTGTTGTAAAATGACCGGATCAAAGAAATATGATGTGCTGGTGGTGGGTGAGTTGAACATCGACCTGATCCTGAACCGCATAGGCTCCTTCCCCGAGATGGGAAAGGAGATCCTGGCCGACGAGATGACAGTCACCCTGGGCAGCAGCTCCGCCATCTTTGCCAGCAACCTGAGTGTGCTGGGAACCTCGGTCTCATACGTGGGAAAAGTGGGGTGGGACCATTTCGCCGCCCAGGTCTTCTCCTCCCTTGAAAGGGCAGGCGTGGACGTGAGCCACATCCTGAGGACACCGGATTACCAGACCGGGCTCACCGTAGCCCTCAATTATGGGAACGACCGGGCCATGGTCACCTACCCCGGTGCCATGATCCACCTGACGGACCGGGATGTGACCGATGAAGTGCTGGCCACGGCCGGCCACATGCACCTGAGTTCCATTTTTCTCCAGGAGGGCATAAAACCCGATGTGGTTGAGCTGTTCAGAAGGGCCAAGGGGCTGGGGCTCACCACCTCCTTCGATCCCCAGTGGGATCCCCACGAGAAGTGGGATGTGGAGCTGGAGAAGCTGCTCCCCCACGTGGATCTCTTCCTTCCCAATGCGGGGGAACTGCAACAATTTACCTCCAGCGGCACCATGGAAGGGGCCCTGGAGGCCATCAAGCCCTTTTGCAACGTGGTGGTGGTGAAGAACGGGGTGGAGGGCGCCATGATGTGGGACAAATCTGAAGCGGTCCATCAACCGGCATTCTTAAATGACCGGGTGACCGATGCCATCGGGGCGGGAGACAGTTTCAATGCCGGGTTTATCCACTATTTTGTTCAAAAAAGGGCGCTCAGGGCGTGCCTGGAGTTTGCCGCCCTTACGGGAGCGGTCAACACCACTGCAGCCGGGGGTACCTCTGCCTTTGAAAGCGTTGAACAGGTTAAGGCCACGGCGCGGGAACGCTTTAACTATCAAATGTAACTTAACCACTCCACCACAGATGAACCTGCAGCAAAAATTACTGGAACTCCGGGAAGAGAAAAGAGCCATCCTGGCTGCAAACTTCTATAACCTGGAGACCCTTCAGGCCGTGATAGGGGGAGCCAGCGAAGCAGGGGCCCCCATCATCCTGCAACTGTCGGAGAGTTCCATCAATTACATGGGCCTGGAGATGGCCGCACAGATGGCCAGGACAGCCCTGTCCGTTTCCGGGGTGGAGGGATGGCTGCACCTGGACCACGGGGGGAGCCTGGAACTTGTGCAAAGGTGCCTCGACGCAGGCTTCCAGTCGGTGATGATCGATGCCAGCGAAAAACCAGTACAAGAGAATATAAGAATCTCCAGGGAGGCAGTCAGGCTGGCCGAGGGCTATGGCGCCAGCGTGGAAGCAGAGCTGGGCTACATTGCAAAACTGAACCAGGAGCAGGAGCATTCAGGATTCACCCAACCGGGGGAGGCACTGCACTTTGTGGAAGCCACCGGGGTCAATGCGCTGGCGGTCTCCATTGGTACGGCCCACGGGTTTTACAAGAAGGAGCCCAAACTTGACCTGGAGCTGTTGAAAAGGATCAGGGCCGTGGTCCCCACACCCCTGGTGCTCCACGGCGGTTCGGGGATTCCCGATGGGGTCCTGGTGGAGGCCATCAAAAGCGGGATCACCAAGATCAACCTGGCCACCGAGACAAAAAATGCATTCATGCGGCAATTGCAGGCCGAGCTGGGACAGACCGACGAAATTGACCTGAGGATCGTTTTCCCGAAAGCCACCCAAAAGGCACGGGAACTGATCAGGAACAAACTGAGGGTGATCGCCTCAAATTAAACCGAACCATGCTGAAAAAGACGCCTTTACTCATCCTGCTGATCTTCTTCTCCTGCAACCGGGAGCAATCCCAACCGCAGCAGCAACTGACGCAGCAGATCACAGAGCTGAAACTGAACCAATACCGGCCACGGTCCATCTACAATATCCCAAAGACAAATGTGGATAAACCTGCCTTCCCGGTCATGGATATGCACTCCCACAATTATGCCGGGAATGCAGGGGAGGTGGCCACCTGGGCCGGGACCATGGAGAAGCTGGGAATTGAGAGAACCGTGATCCTCACGGGTCAGACCGGGGCCGGATTCGATTCGCTGGTGGTAAAGTATGGTGTGTACCCTGACAAATTTGAGCTCTGGTGCGGGATTGATTTCACGGGATATGACGGGGATGACGACTGGACCGAAAATGCCATCCGGGAGATCGAGCGGTGCCACTCTATGGGTGCCAGGGGGATCGGTGAGATGAGTGATAAGGGGCTGGGGATCCTCAATTCGAAGCCAACCAGGGCCTACG